>CANGMO010000136.1 GCA_947454295.1 Verrucomicrobiota bacterium
CACTGAGCCCCAGCCCTCTGTATCCGAATTCGTTTTCGCAAAGGCGGCCCATTCCGGGCCGCCTTTTTTGTTCGGGCGCACCTAACCGGTAGGTCGCTGCGCTCCCAACCGGACTCCATAACAGCGGCGGCGTCTTTTGCCCGCGGGCGTGGGAGTAGGCCGGGGTCCGCGACGCGGCGCTGCGGGTTTGGGAACGTCGCCTGCGTCAGGGCTCGGGAGGCTGGGCCGAAGGGGCGAATCCCGGAACGGTCTTTGCAAGCTGCGTGCGCAAGAAATGACGCTCATCGGCGTCGATCCGAGCCAACGTGGTGTCGGGATTCGTTTCCCGGATGGCCGCGCGGATGCGGTCGAGCACGCGATCGCGCAGGGCGGGTGGCAGCGCTTGAAACTGCGCGGAATGAACGAGGTAACTGCAGCGGTGACGGAACAGCCGGGTGGACAGGTCCAATTCCTTCAGAGATGCGCCGTTTTGATCGCGATCCGCCCCGCGCATGAAGTCGCGGCGATAGCTCGACGAGGTGTCGCCACGGATGGATTGCCCCGGAAACAGGACTTCATCTGAAAATAGAAGGTACCGCGTCAGTTCATCCGCGTCGGCCTGAATCTCGCGGAGATGGGCCGCGGTGAGCGCGGGACCATCGGAGTGCAGGTAGGTTCTTACCCGGTAGCCTGCGACGATGGCGCGATTGAAGTAGCCGATCTGGTGCTCATGCACGCAATGGGCCACCAGATCGCTGGTGGGCACCGGATAGCGGTCGAGTCGGAAGCGCTCGCCTGGGGCGTTGGGAATGCGGATCAACGCGCCCTCCTGGAGGCGTCCGGTAAGATTGCCCCAGTGATTGGTGAATCCCTGCGCACCGGTGACGTGCCATCCGCCAAATCGCGTTTCGAAGGGCACACCGTGCCCCGCGGGAATTTGCCGAAAGGAATCCAGACTGCCGCCGCCCGGACCGGGAAGCACCGACTTGATCGTGAGCCCCGGAACGAAGCCGACCTCGTCGCCCGCGTGGCAGTTCATGCAGCGGCCGGAACGGTCGGCGCGAATCGGTGAGGCGTCGTCCGGGATGTCGAAGATGTAGAAGATAGCGCCCAGTTCGGGATCGATGGAGGCGATTTCAATCCGCCCGCCCGGCACCCATCCCACATAGGTGTCGTCGTTGAAGTAGAGTGCGCGGGGATTCGACGGGGAAATCAGTCCCAGCTGGAGGCTGGTTGTGGAAAACACCAGCAGCTGCGACGACTCGGGGATCTCCAGCACGCGCAGCAGACTGCGGACAAAGGCGAGTTCGCTGGTGCGGTCGAGTGGTGAGTTTGGCGCCTCGAGGCGGTTCCTCAAGCGGGTGAACGGATCCTTTGGGGTGCGATCGGAATAACGGTGGGGCGGCGCGTCGAAGTCGAGGGGATCCGGCTCCCCTGCGGTCATTCGAAGCCACCAGCCGAGACCAGCGATGAGGCCGAACCAACGATGTCGCATTGCGTGTGGTTATCATTCCCCATGGGAGGTGACCTGAAAAGCGCCGGTTGCAGTCCTTTGCCGGGGGACTTGAAAAAATTGGCCGGCGGTGTTCGCTGGAGCGGTGTTCCCCGGCCGGCATGAATCGGATCCGCACGTGTTTCGACGACGCGTGCTGCTGGTGGGTGCCGGCATGTTTGTCCTGATGCTGGTCGGCACCGCGATCCTCTGGCGCGCGCTGGAACCCCGGTATCTGGGAAGGACCACCGATGAGTGGTTTCCCCGCTGGGTGCAGCGCGGTACGGTCAGCAGCCGCATTTATCCCGCTGCGTCCCGCACCAACGAATCGCCAGCCTTCCTGCCGGTGCTCATGCGGGCGTGCCAGTCCCGCACGGATCTCTCCGAAGTGCTCTGGAAAGTGGCGTCCGACACCGTCCCGGACGAATGGCTCTTGCGCGTGGGGCGGCCCGTGCGAGCCGAGGAGGTTCGATCGCTGGCAGTGCAATTGATGGCTCGCAATGCGCGTCAGGCGGAATTCGCCGAGGCGCTAATCGGTGAATTCCCGAGGCTCGGCGAGGGGGAACAATTGGAGCTGTTGCGCGACCTGGGCCGCTTTCGCATTCCGCCTGGACCGATGATGCCCCTGTTGGACCGTCTGCTGGGCGAGCCAGGGCACCGCATTCCGGTGGCGGCCGCCTCGATGGTTTCCGGATCGCCAGAGCTGGCCAGATCCCGCGCGGTGCGGCTTCTGGATGTCGTGGGCGCCGCGGCAGCGGACACCAATCTCCTTGCCGAACTGTTCGTTCCGCTCAGCTCGGTGGTCTATCGGGCGGCCACCTGGGGGGGGGTGCCGCGCGAGGGCGTGGCGTTGCTGGAGCAACTGGCGACGCGGGACAATCCGGCCATGCGGGTGGCGAGTCGACTGACGCTGGCCCGGGTCGATCCCGATCGACACCCGGTTGATCGATTCTTCCGGGAGGACTTGCACGGAATGTCCTCGGCCGAGCTGGACGAGGTGGGGCGATTCTTTCGATTCGGGCTTGGCGGATTCCGTCGGGGTCCGGTGGCGTCCAATCCGGAGATCCAGGCCTGGATGCTCCTGGTGCTTCAAGCGAATGGGCCCCTCGCACCAACGACGGTTCCCACCAACGGGCCGGAACGGCGCCGGATGCTGGCCCTCAAGGCAGAAATTCTTCGGGCGATGTCGCAGTTCTCCACGCCATCGCGGGACCTGCATGACGCCGCACTCCATCTGCTGGTTGAAGACGATGTTCCCCTGCGCAGGGCGGCGGCCGAGGCCCTGGAGCGCATGGGGCCGGTCTTTCCCGATGCGGTGCCGCAACTCGGTGCGGCCATTGCGCGGGGACACGCACCGTTGCCGCTGCTGCGACTGCTGGGACGCTATCAGCGTGTGCCGGAGGGATTGGAACCGCTGTTGACCGAGCTGGCGGCCGGCCGCGTTCCCTCCGGGTGGAAGTCGGATCCACTGATTCCCGGCGACCGTTCCCGGCGCTCGGTTCAAATGGAGGCGCGTGGTGGACTCCAGGAAGCAGCCAAGGCCCTGCTCGATCGGACGGGACGCCCGGGTACCACGGCATCCCCGCGGGGATAAACCGGTCTACGGCTCGCGACGTCGGGCGATGTTCTCCAGGTGCTGGACGGCCAGGGCGGTCCAGCCCGTCTGGTGACTTGCACCGAGGCCGCGCCCGGTGTCGGCATGGAAATACTCATGAAACAGCACGAGATTCTTCCACGCATCGTCATTGGCAAATCGACGCTCGGTGCCGTGGCAGGGGCGCTGTCCGTCGGGACCGGGCTTAAAGAGCGACACGAGCCGCTCCTCCAGGTTCGCAGCGATTTCCCGCAGCGTGCAGCGCCGGCCGGAGCGGGCCGGATACTCCACCGTGAACTCGGGGCCGTAGAAGTGATGATAGCGCTCCAGCGCCTCGACCAGCAGGTAATTCACCGGGAACCACACCGGTCCGCGCCAGTTGGAGTTGCCGCCGAACAGGCCCGAGGTGCTTTCGCCGGGCGAATAGTCGACCCGGTGCTCCTGGCCGCCGAGGTCCAGCAGGAAGGGATGACCGGCGTGATGTTTGGAGAGCGAGCGGATGCCGAAGGGCGAGAGAAACTCTTCCTCGTCGGCGAGATATTCGAGCACGCGACGCAGGCGGTCGCGCGTCGGAATGGCGAGCAGCAACCGCTGTCGACTGCCGCTGCGACCGAGGGCCACACCGCGCGACAGATCGCGCCGGTGCCGGACGAACCAGTCGAGGCGCTTCTTGAATCCGGGAAGACGTTCCACCTCGGCCTCTTCAAGCACCTCGACCGCGATCAACGGCAGCAGCCCCACCAGGCTGCGGGTTCGCAGCGGCAGGCGGCCTTCGCCGAGGTCGATCTGGTCGTAGTAGAACCCATCCGCCTCGTCCCACAGGCCCGTGCCGCCCAGGAGATTCATGGCGTCGGCGATCTGCACGAAATGCTCGAGGAACTTGCTGGCCATGTCCTCGTAGGCGGTGCGGACGCGGTCGCCATCGCTCGCCAGCTCCAGCGCCATGGCCAGCATCGTCGCGGCATAGAAGGCCATCCACGCAGTGCCGTCGGCCTGCTGCAGCGTGCCGCCCAGGGGCAGGGGACGGGAGCGGTCGAAGACACCGATGTTGTCCAGGCCGAGGAAGCCGCCGGAGAAGATGTTTTTTCCGGTGGCGTCCTTGCGGTTGACCCACCAGGTGAAGTTCAGCAGCAGCTTCTGAAAGACGCTCTCGAGGAAATCACGGTCACGCTCGCCGCGCGGGCCGGTCATCTTGTACACGCGCCAGGCCGCCCAGGCGTGCACCGGCGGATTGACGTCGCCAAACGCGAATTCGTAGGCGGGCAGCTGCCCGTTGGGATGCATGTACCATTCGCGAAGCAGCAGACCGAGCTGCTGCTTGGCGAAGGTGGGATCAATTCGCGCGAAGGAAACGGTGTGGAACGCGAGATCCCACGCGGCGAACCACGGGTATTCCCATTTGTCCGGCATGGAGATGACGTCGCGCGCGTACACGTGACGCCACTCGGTGTTCCGCCCGTTTTGACGGGAGGCCGGCGGCGGGCTGAATCCGGGATCGCCATTCAGCCAGTCCTCCACGATGTAGTGGTAAAACTGCTTCGACCACAGCAGTCCGGCGTAGCCCTGGCGCGCGATGTTGTGTTCCTCGTCGGTCAGCGCGGCGGGAAGGTGCGCCTGGTAAAACTCGTCGGCCTCGCGAAGCCGGGCGGCCACCACGGCATCGAAGGCCGCGGGATCCTGCGGCGAGGGCTCGGGCGCGGTGGGCGCGGGATCCGCCAGCGGAGCGGTCGTGGCGGTGGCCCCGGATGGTTTCGGCGGGACGATGACGCCACTCCGCAGACGGAAGCGCAGCGACACGCTCCGGCCTGGTTTGAGCTCAAGCCGGTACCACATGCCGGCCTTGGTGCCGCGTCCGTCGGGCCGCAGCACGTCGGTCCGTCCCCCGATGATGCGTTCGTGAAAGGCGTCCTTCACGAAGGGGTAGTCGTTTAGCTTGCCATAGAGCCGGCGGTGATTGGTCTCGTTGTCGGTGTAGAGCAGCACCGGACGCTTCCCCTCCGGATCGGGGCCGAGTTCAAAGTCAAAATCGCCAAGCGACTCGTGCTCGATGCGCAGCGTTCCGTCGGCGCGCGTGCGGATCTGCGGCTGCGCAACGATGGCGTCGTCCGGCTTGCGCCACGCCCAGGTGTTGCGGAACCAGATCTGCGGGATGACATGCAGCATGGCCGCCTGCGGGCCGCGCAGGGTCAGCGTGATGCGCCAGAGGATGTCATTCGGGCCGGCCTTGGCGTACTCGACGACGGAATCGACATAGCCGGCGCCACCGAAGATGCCGGTATCGGCGAGTTCATACTCGGGTTGTTCGCGGGTACGCCGCCGGTTTTCGTCCACCAGATGCGCGTAGGGAAATTCGGCCAACGGGTATTTGTAGAGCGCCTTGCAGTAGGAATGCGTGGGGGTGGAGTCGAGGTAGAACCATTCCTCCTTGGCGTCCTCGCCGTGATTTCCCTCGTTGCCGGTGAGTCCGAACAACCGCTCCTTCAGAATGGGATCGCGCCCGTTCCAAAGTCCGAGTCCGAGGCAAAGGCGGCCCTGTCTGTCGGAGAATCCGAGGAGTCCATCCTCGCCCCATCGATAGGCGCGGCTGCGGGCATGGTCGTGTGGGAAATCCTCCCAGCAGGTGCCCCATTCACTGTAGTCCTCGCGGACCGTGGCCCACTGCCGCTCGGGAAGGTAGGGGCCCCAGCGTTTCCAGTGGGCCTGGCCTGCGGCCTCGGCGGCGAGTCGCTGTCCCTCGGCGGTTTCGGATGCCTCGCCCGACAGCGCAGGGCGTGACGTCGACGGGGCTTCGGAGGCGCCGGGGGTGCCGGCGGTGGAGGATGGGGAATCGGATTCAGCCACGGTAAACGATCAACACGCCAAAATCGGTCAGCAGTTTCTGGGTTCCTAGCTCGATGTAACTGTAGTTGATCGTATTGATGCTGATCAAATCCGCCTCACCAATTTTCGCCAGCGCCTCGCTGACCACCTTGTCGAAATTGTCATGCCCCACCTCCTTGCAGTCGGTGTGGCGAATGGTCTTGATTCGAATTTGGCGGCTGCCGTCCTTGGCCGCGGCCTCCAGGGGTGGCGCGGACTTTTGGATCAGGGGCGTGCTGGGGGTCGAGCTGACCGGCACGGAGAAATGCTTCTCCTCCTTTGCCGCCGCGGAGGTGTGGGCCGCGACCCCCACTTTCATGTTGGTGGGATCGGGCGCCGGCACGGTGATCACCTTGGAGCACGTCGGACAGCTCAGCTGCTGCCCCGTGGCGTTGCTGTCGACTTCAAG
>CANGMO010000137.1 GCA_947454295.1 Verrucomicrobiota bacterium
CGGACGCGGTCGCGCGGCCGGTTGAAGGTGTTCCTCGGGATGTCGCCAGGCGTCGGCAAGACCTACGCCATGCTCAAGGCGGGGCGCCGGGAGCTGGATGCTGGACGGGACGTGGTGATCGGGTACGTGGAATCGCACGGCCGCCGCGATACCGATTCGCTTGCGGAAGGCATTCCGACGCTGGAACGCCAGCGAACGGAGCACCGCGGCATCAGCCTGTCGGAGTTGAATCTTGATGCGCTGCTTGCCCGGCGTCCGCAGTTGGCGCTGGTGGACGAGCTTGCCCACACCAACGCGCCGGGCATGCGGCATCCCAAGCGGTATCAGGACGTCCTGGAGCTGCTCGACGCTGGCATCGACGTCTTCACCACGCTCAACGTGCAGCATGTGGAGAGCCGCGCCGGAACCGTGCAGGAGATCACCGGGGCGCCGATTCAGGAGACGGTGCCGGATTCGGTGCTGGATGCGGCCGACATTGAATTGATTGATCTGCCGCCTGCGGAACTGATTCGCCGTCTGCAGTCGGGCAAGGTCTACACGGGCGATCGGGCGGAGGCAGCGGCCCGCAGTTTCTTTCGTGAGGGCAATCTCATGGCCCTTCGCGAACTCGCGCTGCGCGTTGCGGCGGAGCGGGCCGGCCAGGACACGCGCAACTTTCGCACGCTGCAGTCCATCGCCGAAGTGTGGAAGACCACCCCGCGACTCCTGGTGGCGCTGAGTCCGAGTCCCACCTCGGAGGCCATGGCGCGATGGACGCGCCGCCTGTCCGACAGTCTTCAGGCACCGTGGCTTGCCGTGTACGTGGATGACGGCCGCTCGCTCGGAGATGCCGATCAACGCCGGCTTCAAAAGCATCTCACGCTGGCCCGGGAATTGGGCGCCGAGGTGATTGCCACGACGGATCAGGATGTGGTGGGCGCCCTCCTGCGCATCGCCCGGCAGCACAACGTCACCCAGATCGTGGCCGGAAAACCAGGCGGACTTGTGCTTTGGGATCGTCTGCGCCGGGACTCTGTGCTGGGGCGCCTCATTCGGGAGAGTGGCAGCATTGACGTTCTTTGTGTCCGGGCCGCCACCCAAGCCGATGGGGAATCGGCGGCGGAAACGGTGTTGGCGGGGCTGAATCCTGGTCCGCTACAGCCCTACGGATGGGCCGCCGGCGCGGTGGCCGTGACGACACTATTGAACTTCGGACTGAGACACTGGACGGGGTATTACGCGCTGTCGCTGATCTATCTGATCGCGGTGGTCGGACTGGCCCTGTTTGTCGGAAGGGGGCCTATCCTGCTGGCGGCCGCCCTGAGCGCGGTGCTGTGGGATTTCCTGTTTCTGCCGCCAACCTACACGCTGTACATCAACAGCGTTCAGGACGCGCTGATGTTTGGCGTGTTCTTCGTCGTGGCGCTGGCCATGGGACAGCTCACGGCGCGGCTGCGTGCTCAGCAGAACGCCGAGCGGGAGCGCGAGCGCCAGGCGACGGCGCTGTACCTGCTGACCCGGGAACTTGCCGAAGTGCGGGATCTGCCGCAGCTATTGGGGGTAGTCGTGCGTCAGGTGGGCGGCGTGTTCAATTCCGAAGTGGCGGTGATGCTTCCTGACCCGGATGCTGCATCCGATCCGATCGATGGCTCTGCGGCGGAGCTGGTGGCCTATCCATTCGGGACGCTGGCCGTGACCCCCAAGGAGGCGAGCGTCGCGGGCTGGGCATTTCGCAACGCCAGACCGGCCGGGTGGACCACCGATACGTTGCCCGGTTCCGAAGCGCTGTTTCTCCCGCTGGTCACCCCGGCCGGATGTCTTGGGGTGGTGGGATTGCGACCGGCGGGACGTCGCGAATTGACGCTCGCGCAGCGCACATTGCTGGAGAGTTTCATCCGGCAGATCGCGCTCGTTCTGGATCGGCAGCGATTGCGGGACACCGAGCAGCAGGCCCGTCTGATGGCGGAGTCGGAGCGGCTCGGAAAGACCCTCCTCAATTCGGTGTCGCATGAGTTGCGCACTCCGCTCGCGGCGATCACCACGGCGGCGAGCGGCTTGATGGGACAGGGCGGATTGCCTGAGCCGGCCGCGCAGTGGACCCGCGAGATTCAGGAGGCGACCTCCCGGCTCAACCGACTGGTGCGAAACCTCCTTGATGTGGCACGCCTCGAGGCCGGACAGATTCGGGCGCGGTTTGACTGGTGCGATGTCGGCGACATCTGCCGCGCGGCGATCGCTTCGACGGAACCGCAGCTCCGCGGTCATGACGTGATGCTGCAGCTGGCGTCTGGGTTGCCCTGGGTGCGGGTGGACTTCGTGCTGATGGAACAGGTGCTTGTCAACCTGCTGGCCAACGCCGCCGCCCACACGCCGCCAGGAACCCGGGTGGCGCTATCGGTGGCGGTGGAGGGGAGCGAGGTCGTGTTGTCGGTTGCCGATTCCGGCCCGGGAATCCGGCCCACGGAGTTGCCGCGACTTTTTGACCGTTTCTACCGGGCGGCGGGGGCCACCCCGGGTGGAACCGGGCTGGGATTGTCCATCGTGAAGGGATTCACCGAGGCGTGCGGCGGACGTGTGGAGGCGCGCAATCGACCTTCCGGCGGTGCGGAGTTTCGGGTGTTGCTGCCGCGCCGGGAGCCGCCGAAGATTCCTGGAGAAGCCGCGTGAACTCCCCATCGACCCAGGAAACGAAGCGGGTGCTGGTCATTGATGACGAGCCCCAGATTCAGCGCCTGCTCCGCCTGTCCTTGGAGGGGGCTGGATACCGGGTTGAGGTTGCGGGGCAGGGACGTCTCGGCCTGACCCTGGCGGCGCAATGGCGTCCAGAGTTGGTGCTCCTCGACCTCGGGCTGCCGGATCTCCCGGGCGCCGAGGTGCTGGCCCAGCTGCGCGGGTGGACCCAGGTGCCGGTGATCATTCTCACCGCGCTCGATGCGGAATCTGAAAAGATCGCGGCGCTGGATGCCGGTGCCGACGACTACGTGACCAAGCCGTTCAACACCGGAGAGCTCCTCGCCCGGGTGCGGGTGGCGCTTCGTCATGCGGGGCCAGTTCATGAAACCCCGGTCTTTCAGGCCGGCGGCCTGGTGGTGGATCTGGCGAGCCTGCGCGTGACCCGGGATGGAAAGGACGTCTCATTGACCGCCACGGAGTTCAACCTGCTCCGCCTGTTTGTCCGCCATGCCGGCAAGGTGCTGACCCATCGCACCCTTCTGCGCGAGGTGTGGGGGCCCCAATCGGAATCGCAGACGCACTACCTGCGGGTGTATGTCGCGCGCCTTCGCGAGAAACTGGAGCGTCACCCGGATCAGCCGGAACTGTTCCTCACCGAGCCGGGAATTGGATATCGATTCAAGGCGGGGTGAGTCGAGAGACCTGCGGCTACCCGTTCTCGAGAGACACTGGACGCTTGCCCGCCGGTTCGGAGTTCCGCCTTCAGGAGGTCCCTTTCGTCCCGATAGGCAAACTCGCGGAGAAACCCGAACGCCCGCTGTCAGATTGCCCCGCGACAACTTCCACTCGGGCACGCCGCCTGAAGGCGGGACTCCGAACCGGCGGGACCAGGATTGGGGGAGGTGCCCGAATGAGTGACTACTTCGCCGCGCGCTCGGTCGGGACATCGGCGACGGTCATGAAGCCCATGAACATCTCCTCCCAGCTTTGCAGACCCCAGCGAACCGTCTTGGTGGGATCCGGATTGCTGGCATTGCGCTTGGAGTTGTCGTGGCTGCCGCTGCAATAAATCCAGGTGCCGGCGGGAATGCGCTTGGGTTCCTTCAAGCGGTAGCTGGTCTGCCAGTTGAAGTCGTAGTTCGGAACCGACAGCAGCGTTTCGCGCCGTCCATCCGGGTACAAGGCTTGGTACTTGAAGGTGGATCCGCGCAAATGCATGTGCGGGCTCAGCTCGTACAGCAGCACGTCGCGCGTGAAACAGTAGTGGCTCACGTGCTCGGCATTGGCGTCTCCAGGGGGAATCTCGAAATCGCGCGTCTCGCTCACACGAACCTCCAGCTGGTGGGATGGCTTGGATTTCGCGAGATACAGGCCCATTTCGCTCTGGTCGGTCTCCGGCTTGCCGTTCGTGGTGTAGTGGACCTCGAAATTGAACCGCGATCCCTTGGGCACAAACATGCCGGTGTCGGCCGGGAACTCCGCCTGGGCGAGTCCAGGCACCCAGGTGGTGAACAGGTACGAATCCTTCGGCATCTCCGAGTAGCCCTTCGGATACTGCACGCGGACAATAATGTGATGCACCACCTTCGGGTTTTCGGCACGCACCACCGCGGCACGGAGCCAGGCGTCCTCGGGCATGACGAAGGCGCTGTCGATGTAGCGATACCGCACGGTCCCCGTGGCCGGGATCTCCTCGCGCTGGGGCAGGGGAACCACGAAATCGGGTTGCCCCAGTTCCCAGGTGGCCGCCTTGGGACGCTCCACCGCCAGTGGATCCTCACCCTCACCCCGCGGGCAGCCCTGATGAATCCAGTCCAGCATTTGATGCAGTTCGGCCGTCGAGAGCGACCGATCGTTGGCAAAGTGGCCGGCGCGGGGATCCGCATGCCACGGCGGCATGCGACGATCCATGAGTACCTCCTCAATCATCGCCGACCAGCCCTTCACCTTGGCGTGATTCGACATCGAGAAGGGGCCGATCTGCCCAGGGCTGTGGCAGCCCACGCAGTTCTTCTGCAGCATCGGGGCAATGACCTCGCGGTAGGAAACCGGAGCCGTGGCGGACTCGACTTCGAACCGGATCGGGCAGCCTTCCGCCTCGGTCTTGGGGACCGAAACCGCCCGGCCGCTGAGAAACTCCGTCAGCGCGGTGATCAGGTACGGATGCGCAGCCTTCGCCTTTCCTGCTTGGTCGAGCGGCACGTCGTCGATGGCGCCCCGATAGACAATCTTCAGTTCCTTGGGGTCGATCACCACGACTTCGCCCGAGGTGGTGACACCCAGGCGCCGGGCGACCAACTGCTGTTCGTCGCGCAGTACCGGAATTGATCCGACGGCGGAGCGCAGCACCTCCATGCGCAGCGTTTCGGCATCGATCTTTGAGGTGTCAGGGATCGGGCCGTTCTTGCGACCACCGGCCATCATCATCAAAAGCGCATCGCTCGGATCCTCCTTGGTGGAGGCGTTCACCAGCCAGATGTCCACCCCTTGTTCCGCCGCCTGGCGCTGGGCCGATCGAATCTTGCCCAGAGAGGCGCGGAGCCGGTTGCAGTTGAAGCTGGTGAAGAACAGCACCACCGCCTTTGCCTCGGTACGGCGCAGCTCGTGGTATTTGCCCCGGTAGTCGAGCAGGCTGAAATTCACGACGGAATCAGCCGCGGTCGCGGCGGTGGCGGCAATCCGCGGTGCGCGCTCGGGGGAGGCGGCGGAGTCCGCGGCCAGGGCGGAAAGACACAGGGCCAGGGCCGCGGCAATCAGGGGGCGGCGCGACGATCGGATCGAATGGGGCGCTGGGTTCATTTCTGAGGGCTGTTGCATCTCCGAAGCGCGGCCGGTTGGCCAGCCGAAAGCGTGGTGGGCACCACGCCGGGTCAATCGCGTCCGGTCCCGGGGGTGCCGCGATGCTTGAGGCGGTCGAGCAGCACCGCCCCGAGAATGACCGCGCCCAGCACCACCTTTTGCGTGTAGCTTTCCACGCCGATCAGATTCATGCCGTTGTTGATCACGGCGATGATCCAAGCGCCGATCAGCGTTCCGCCGACCGTGCCCTCGCCCCCGGCAAGCCGCGCGCCGCCCACCACGACTGCTGCAATCGCGTAGAGTTCGTAGTTGGCGCCGTAGGTGGGCGCGCCGCTTTTGAGCTGCGAGGCGAGCACGATGCCTCCGAGCCCCGCGAGGCCCGCCGATGCAGCATAGGCAAAGACGTGGACCTTTCCCACCGGCACGCCGGACAGCCGGGCCGCCTGCTCGTTGCCACCCACGGCGTACAAATGGCGTCCGAGTCGGGTGCGGGTGAGCATCACGTGGGCGGCCCCGTAAACCAGCGCGGTGAGCAGCACGGCGTGGGGCAGGCCCAGCAACCCGGTGCCGCGCCCCAGCCACGTGGCGGTGTCGGGCAGTTCGTAGATCGACTGCCCCTTGGCCAATAGGAAGGCGAATCCGCTGGTGGCCTGCATGACAGCGAGCGTGGAGATGAAGGCGGGGAGGCGGAACGCCACGCGGAGCCAGCCGGAGAGGGCGCCCACGAGGATGCAGGGAACGATGCCCGCGGCTGCGGCAATCAGTAGTCCCACCGGAGTCGCCTGCGTGCCGCCAAGGTGATCGCGCACCAGTCGCGTGGACACGACCGCGGCGAGCGCCACC
>CANGMO010000138.1 GCA_947454295.1 Verrucomicrobiota bacterium
ACCGGCCTCACGCGCCTTGGCCAGGATAGCCTGGGCGTCGGCGATGGCCTTCTGGCGCTCCTGCTCGGCGAGCCGGGCGGCGGCGGCGCGGGATTCCTCGACAATCTTGTTCGCCTGGGCGCCGGCCTGGGCCAGCAGCTCCTGCGCCTTGGCCTGAGCCGAGGCGAGCTCGGCGCGGGTCTTGTCGGCATTGGCGAGGCCCTCGGCGATGCGCTGACGGCGCTCTTCGAGAACCGTCTGAATCGGGCCGATGGCCCACTTCTTGAGGATCAGGGCGACCAGAAGGAAGCTGATGGCATTGGCCACCAGAGCCGGAACGTTCGCACCGAACGTCGTGGCGATCTGATCCACCGGGCCGGATTCCGCGGCCAGAAGAAGAAAGGAGGTCATGGGTATCTGCGAAAAAAGGGGGACGCGGGACCGAAGTCCCGCGCCGGTTCAATCACTTGCCGTTCCAGAGGAACAGGGCGAAGAACACGATGCCTTCAGCGAAGGCAGTGCTCAGGATCGCCTGCACGAGGATCTTGGTGGCAGCGCCGGGATTGCGACCGACGGCCTCCGAGGCGCTCTTGCCGATCAAGCCCACGCCGATGGCGGCGCCAAAGGCGGCGGCGGCGACGTGGATATTACCGGAGATTTCTGCGAGCATCATAGCGGTGTTTCTGTTGGTGTTTCACGAACGCCCCGGCAGTCATTGCCACCGTCTGGCGTCCGAAATGGTTTAAATTCGCGTTGCGTCTCAGTGGTGGGCGTCGTGCCCGTGGCCCTCGCCATGCTCTTCGTCGTGCGAGCAGATCAGCAGGGTGAAGACGGCCGTCAGGAGCATGAACACCAGCGCCTGAACAATGCCGACCATCAATTCCATGAAGTAGAACGGGAGCGCCGTGAGCCAACCAAAGGCGGTGCCACCCAGGTGGGTCATGGCTTCCAGCATGTTTTCACCCGCGAAAATATTGCCGTAGAGACGGAAGCTGAGCGACACCGGGCGGAACAGGATCGAGACGATTTCCAGGATGCCGACCGCGAAGAAGACCACGGCCATCAGGACGAACAGCGCCCCTTTGGTGTCGCCCTTCGGAGCGAAGATATGCTTGAGGAAGCCCACCGGCCCGTTGAACTGCAGCGCCCAAATCACCCAGAGAACGAAGAAGACCAGCGCCATCGCGAAGGTCATGTTGAAATCGGCATTCGCACCACGCAGCAGCGGCTCGGTGACATGGAACCCATGCGGCCCCTGAACGCCACGGCCGATCGTACCAACGCCCGGCAGGAGTCCGAACCAGTTGGTGGCGACAATCAGGATGAACAGCGTCGAAAAGAACCAGAAGGTCTTCTTCACCAACTCCGCACCGATGATGCCTTCGATGAACTCGTAGAGGCTTTCAACCAGCCACTCCCAGAAGTTCTGCGCACCCTTGGGCACGAGCTGGACCTGGCCGACGCCGACCTTGACCAGGCCGACCAGCAGCAAGGCTACCACCCAGGTGAGCACCATGGAGTTGGTCACCGGCAACGGGCCAACGTGGAACAGCACGGGCGCCGCGGTGGGGAGGCCTTCGGCAGCATGCTCGGCATGCTCCACGGCCCCATGGGCAGCGTGCTCCGCCGCCACCCCCACTAGGGGCAGCATTCCAGCGGCACCAGCCGCAATCAGATTCCTGAAAAAGCGCATTTGAGGACGATCAGGCCCTACCCCTCACGAAACACGGTCGTCCCGGATGGGTGGGTACCTGCGAAATCGGAGCGCAAAAATTGTCGGTACGTGAAATTTTTCACAAGAGGTTTTTCGGGAAATTTTGATCCCCTCCAGTTTTGGCCCGTTCCTACAGGGATTCCCAAAGGACACACTCGACGGCGCAACCGTCGGATCGCTATGGAGATAGGCGTATGGGCAATCCCGCTCCGGGCTCCTGGGAATCGTTGCTGACCATGGCATCCGCCGAGCTGGCTTCAATTCAGTCCGAGCTTCCGGCCGACTTGCGGTCGGCCGCTCTCTCGGTGCCGGTGCGATTTGAATCGGTCGCCTCGGAGGAACTCGTTGCGGACGGCTTTGACGCGGATCTGCTGGGGCTCTTTACCGGTGACCCCATTGGCACGGCATCGGTCGACCAGGGCACCTTCCCGGCGGAGATCCTTCTGTTTCTTGAATCCCTCTGGGAATTCGCGGAGGGGGATGTGGACCTGTTTGTCGAGGAGGTTCGCATTACGTACCTGCACGAACTGGGGCATGCCCTGGGGCTGGACGAGGACGATCTCGACGAACGCGGGCTACTCTAAACGGACAGCCCGATCGATCCCAGACTCGCACCGTCCGCATGGGTCGGGCAGGCTGTCGACCGCAAGTGCGCAAGTACCTCCACGTTTTCGCGATCGGCATTCAGAACACCCTGGTGTACCGGGTGAACTTTCTGTTCCGTGCCGCGTTCGGGTTGATTCCGCTGACCGGCACGCTGTTCGTCTGGCGGACCATCTACCGCGAGAAGGGCGAGGGGGTCAGCGTGGGTGGTTACGCACTGGCCAGCATGGTCAGCTATTACCTGCTGGTCACGGTGGTGGATGCGATGACTGCAGTCGCCGAGGACGACTGGCAGATCGCGGCCGACATCCGTGACGGCAACATCAGCCAGTTCCTGCTCAAGCCGCTCGATTACCTCGCCTATCGTTTGAGCCTCTACCTCTCGGGACGACTGATCTACACCACGGTGGCGATGGTTCCCGTGGCGCTGTTTCTCCTGACGATGCGGGCGGACCTCCTGCCGCCGGCCGGGTGGACAGGCATCCTGGGATTCGCGTTTTCGGTGGTTCTCGCCGGATTGCTGCAGTTCTTCATCGCCTACTCGATGGCGCTGCTGGCGTTCTGGGTGCTCGACGTCAGCACGTTCATCTTTATCCAGTTTGCCTTCGAGTACATCGCGAGCGGCCACCTGTTCCCGCTCGACATTCTGCCTCCCACCTTGGCGGCAGTGCTGCGGCTCACGCCGTATCCGTATCTGTGCTATTTCCCCATTTCGATCTACCTGGGTCGCGTGACCGGCGTTGATCTGATGCAGGGATTGCTGATCCAAACCGGCTGGGTCATCGCAGGCTACGGACTGGCCCGCTGGATGTGGCATCGCGGCATTCGCCACTACAGCGCCGCCGGCGGCTAATTTCGCCCAGCATGAGGCCCCCTTCCCCACGTTCGAATTCCCCGGCGCGATTGCTTTCGCTGTACGCCGCCATGTGGCGCAACAGCGTCACGCGGGAAATGTCCTTCAAGGCCAATTTCCTGCTGTGGATCGTGGTGGAGCTTTTGTGGTTCGCGCTTCAGCTGGCATTCATGTCGGTGCTTTACTCGCACACGGACTCGATCGCCGGCTGGTCCAAGTGGGAGGTGGTTCTGCTCGTCGGCTGCTCCAATTTTCTGCAACAGCTGTTCACCGCCTTCTTCCTCACCAATCTCACCGACGTCTCAGAGCACATCCGGACCGGGCGCCTCGACTTCATGCTGCTGCTTCCGGTGAACACGCGCTTCCTGGTCTCCCTGCGCAAGGTGGACCTCGGCGCCTACATCAACGCCGCCTGTGCGGTCGGCGTCATGGTGTACGCCCTCCACCGGCTGCAATTGCATCCCACCTGGCTTCAATACGCGGGGTTCTCAGTCCTTTGCCTTTCCGGCTTGCTGCTCCACTACTCGCTCACCTTCCTGCTCTGCGCGATCGCGTTCTGGTCGGTGCGAGCGCAGGGATTCATCTACGGCTACTACAATCTGTTCAACATTGCGCGGCTCCCGGACTCCGCCTTTCCCCGCGGGGCGTTCAAGGCCTTCTTCACGTTCGGCCTGCCCATGCTGGTCGTGTCCAACGTGCCCACCAAGGTGCTGGCCAACCGGCTGGAATCGCCCTGGGAGCTGGCCCTCGCGCTTGGGGTGGCGGCGGTTTGGTTCGCATTGAGCGAGGCCTTCTGGCGGTTCTCGCTGCGGCACTACACCAGCGCGAGCTCCTGAGCCGGGCTGGACGGGCGGAATCGGGAAACCCCTTCCCATCGCGGGCGCCTTTTCGCACTGTTCCCGGATGCCGATTCCTGAAGCGCCGCGTGTCTCCAAATGGCCGTTCCTGCTGGGCGATCTCCTCCTCGTGGGACTCGCCGGGTTCGTCATTGCGACCGCGTCGTGGCCCCTCAGTCGCTGGGAAATCGGGGCAGTGGCGCTGTGCTTTGTCACCGGTGCCTGGCTCGCCGTAATTCCCTTTCTCCGCGAGCACTCGGGCGCGGTGAAGCTGTGGGAGCAGTCGAATCTGGCCGAAGCCGCCCAGCAGCTCGACCGGCTCGTCACGCTGGCCAATCAGATTTCCGCCGCCACTGGCGAATGGCGCGGCATTCAGGAAACCGCCACCACCACCAATCGCACTGCGGGTGAAATCACCCAGAAAATGTCGCTCGAGGCCAAGGCGTTCTCCGACTTTTTGCAGCGTCATGACGCCCAGGAAAAGGCGGCTCTGCGCCTGGAGATCGACAAACTCCGCCGTAACGAGGGCGAGACTTTGCAGGTGATTGTCCATCTTCAGGACCACATTTACGCCCTGTTCCTGGCCGGGGTCCGGACCGGCCAGTCCCCCCTGGTCCAGCAGCTAGGTCAATTCCGCGCCGCCTGCCTCGACACCGTGCGCCGCATCGGGCTGGTCGCTCACGAGGCCCGCCCCGGGGAGGAGTTTGATTCCAAGGCCCATCAGACCCCCGACGGCAAGGAACCAGCGCCCGGCAGCCGCATCGACGGCACCATCGCCTGCGGCTACACCTATCAGGGGCAGGCGGTACGCCGCATTCTGGTGGCCCTTGCCACGGAACCCACCACCGCCACCACGTCCCTGGCCGCAGTGGATGCCGCAGAGCTTCCCGGGCTGGCAGCCACCGCCACGATTCCCACCGGACTGGCACCCCAGCCCGGCGAGCCCGAATCTCCCGCCACGGAAGAAGTCTGAAACAAAACCAGGGACGCCGGGTTGATCCCAGGTCCCTGGTTGCATGGCGCCTCTTCCACCTTCAACAGCCCGCCGAAAAGCAGTCGGCGCCCAGCCGTCCCGCGAGGGGACGGGAGCGCGAACCTACTTGGCTCCCTGGTCAATCCAGGCGCGGACCAGCCCCACCTGCTCCTTGGTGAACGGTTCGCCCTTGTCCTTCGGCGGCATGAAGTCGTCTTCGTCCCCGACGCGCGCGATGGCAGCCACCAGCGTGCTCTTGGCGCTGTCGCCAGCGACGACGTTCGGGGCGTTTTCACCGCCCTTGAGCGTGGCTTCGAGCGTATCAAGACGGAGTTTTCCCTTCTGCTTCTCGGCGCCGTGGCACTTGAAGCAGGACTTTTCAAACAGGGGCTTGATGTCCTTGGCAAACGTCACGCCGGGGGTCTTTGCCGCCGGCGGCAGTTTGGCCGGATCAATCGCGGCCGTGGCCGGCGTCATCAGAAGCGAAACGGCGAATCCGGAAACGGCCGCCACAAGCAGGGAACGATGGGAGGGCATCAACATGGAATTGAGAGAGTGGTTAAAAGCGTTGACCAACGTTTCCCATGACGGCGCCGCGGTCAAAGGCATTCAGCAGGAGCGGTTCGCCCCGTCTTCGGCAATTCTCACCGGGTCCAAACAATTAACCATGAACTCGGCACCGGGGTTGCTAACAATTCTCAATCGCTCCGTTCCAAATGGCGCCCCGGCCGGGCCCTCTTTCAAAAAGAGGACAAACGTCGGGTTTGACGTAACAACTCCGTAACACAACTGTCGTTCCTGTCGATGCACGCAGCTCCCAAGTTCCGCGTTTTCCAGGGATCCCGCCCTTCACGGCCGGATGGCTCCGTTTCCAAGGCTCGACAATAGGTTCCTCATTCCGGCAACCTCCCCCTCTTTGATCCCCATGGGAAATTGGTTACTTCGCGGTGACTTCGGCACGGCCCCCGACGATCTCGGGGGGATGTTCCTCGGACTGATGCTCGCCTTCCTCTGCGGGCACGTCGTCGCGTGGACCTACATGGCCTGCCATAGTGGCCTGAGCTACTCCAGGTCGTTCGTCAATTCGCTGATCGTCCTCTGCCTGATTGTGTCGGTGGTCATGATGGTGATGGCGAACAATCTCCTGGTGGCCTTTGGCCTCATGGCGGTGTTCGCCATCGTCCGGTTCCGCAACATCCTGCGGGACACCCTCGACACCACCTACATCCTGGCGGCAATCACCGTCGGCATGGCTTGCGGAACCCGCAAGTTTTCCACCGGAATCCTCGCCAC
>CANGMO010000139.1 GCA_947454295.1 Verrucomicrobiota bacterium
CACCACGTCGGCCCCGCTACGTTCGAGGGCCTGATAGAGCCGTTCCCCATCCTCAAACAATTCGCAGGACTGTCCCAGGGACCCGAGCATTGCCTGGGCGAGATGACGATTCACGGGATTGTCCTCACCAACGAGGATGCGAAGGGCCGGCAGCTGAGCGCCATTGGCCGCCGGGCTGCGCCGCACCGGGGGAACCTGCAAGGCGCGCCCGAGGGCTTCGCGGAACCGGCTGGCCCGGATTGGCTTCACGAGCACCGGCCGATTCGCCAGAGCACCGTCGCCCGGGAGAGCCCCTTGGCGAAAATCCAGCCAGACCACCTTGGCGGCAATCGAGGGATCCGCGGAAGCGGCCTGGTCCAGCATGACCGCAGTGCTTTTCACCTCCGCCAGAATCCAGCTGGCCTGCCCCAGGCGCGTGGTCAGGGAATCGCCCAGTGACTGGGGATCGGCCGCGGCAACCACTTCCAGGCCGGCTGCCTCGGCCAGCTCCGCAAGGCGGGCGCGCTGGGATGCACAGGGCTCCAGGATGAGAACTTTCATCCCCGCCACCGGAGGGGATGCGGGTGTGGATTCGACCGCGGGAGCCGCGGCGGGAATCCCACCGGTGACCGAGAAGTGGAACGTGGATCCTTCCCCGGGCTGACTTTCCACCGAGATCGATCCGCCCATGAGATGCACCAGGCGACGGCAGATCACCAACCCCAGGCCAGATCCGCCAAACTCGCGCGTGTTGGAGGAATCAACCTGGCTGAATGGCTGAAACAAACGGTCCATCCGATCGACGGGAATGCCAATGCCGGTGTCACGCACGCTGAACTGCAGGCGACGACGGCCCTCCGGGAGGTCCGAGGATTTCAGGGTGACCACCACTTCACCGGCGCGCGTGAATTTGACGGCATTGCCAACCAGGTTGATGAGCACCTGCCGGAGCCGGGTGGGATCGCCCAGCAGTTGCGAATCCGCCTTGGGGTCGGGCTGAAATACCATGTCGATCCGCTTGTCACCCGCCGCGAGGAGAAACACTTCCAGGGCCTGCTCGACACTCTCGGCGGCATCAAAGGGAATGGCCTCCAGCTCCAGCTTGCCGCTCTCGATCTTGGTGAGGTCGAGGATGTCGGAGATGAGTCCCAACAGCGCCTCGCCGCTGGTGCGAACGTGCTCGGCGAAATCCCGCTGGACGCGATTCAATCCGCTGGCGAGCAGCAGCTGGGAGAAGCCCAGCACCGCGTTGAGCGGCGTGCGGATTTCGTGGCTCATGTTGGCCAGGAATTCCGACTTCACGCGCGTCGCGCGGGCCAGTTCGGCGTTGGTTTGTTCCAGCACACTCACCGAGTGCTCCAGCTCGCGCGTGCGCTGCGTCACCAATCCCGCCAGGACGGTACGCCGACGCACCAGCGACTGCATACGCCACTGGACCGCGAACAGGATCACCAGCAGGGCCGAGGCGATCAGCGCGAGTTTAAACGACAGGGTTTGGTAAAAATGGGGACGCAGGTGAATCTCCAGGGATGCGCCGGGCGCCCCCCATTCACCGCCCTGAATCGACGCCTGCACCAGGAACCGATAGTTTCCCGGCCCGAGCCGGGTGTAATCCACGGATTTGTGCCCATTGGCGTCACGCCAACCGGTTTCCAGCGGATCGAGGCGGAAGCGATATCGAACCAGATCCGGCAGGGACAGCTCGATCGCACTGAATCCGATCGAGAGATCGCCCAGCCGCGGAAGGACGCTGATGGGCTCCCGGATGGAGACGGGGCGGCGGTCGACTTGGAGGGAGGAAACGATGACACGCGGGGGGCGCGGTGCCTCGACCAGCGTGTGCGGATTCACCACCGCAATTCCGCCACCGCCGCTGAACCAAAGCCGCCCATCGCGCGCGCGCCATGCCGCCGGCTGAACTCCACCGCCGCCCTCCCGGCTTCGCAGACCATGGCTCGTGCCAAAGGTCCTCGAAATCACACGCGGACTCTGGCCGCTCGCGACCGCCTGCAGTTGGGAACGGGAGACGCGATGAATACCGCGCAGAGACGGGTACCAAATCGATCCCGCCCCATCGTCTAGGACTTGGAAAACCTGGTCATTCGGCAGCCCGTTGTCCTCATTGAATACATGAAGCTCGGCACCGTGCAGGCGAACCAACCCACCGCCGTTGGTGCCAATCCAGAGGGTACCGTCCGGATCCAGCATCAGGGACCGGATGTAATCCACCGGCAGCCCTTCGCGGGTCGTCCACACCCGCCACGTGCGGTCGGCCGAGAAGTGCGCGACACCACCATCGTAGGTTCCCACCCACACCCCTCCCGCCCGGTCCGAAATGAGCGCCCGAATGTCGTTCGACGGCAGTCCGTTGGTTTTCGAATGGTGGGTCACGATGCCTGACCGCACCTCCCACAGGCCGGAGTCAGTCGCAAACCAGGTGCAGTCGGATGACTCCTCGAGAATCCCGAAAAAGGCCAACCCTTCCGGCAAGCCCGGTATCCGGACCGACTCAGTTACCCCGGCATTCCACGACGCGAGCCCCTTGCCGGTGCCGATCCAGATGCCACCCCGGCGACGATTGGCAAACGTCAGCACGTCGAGGGATGGAAGCCCTTGCCGAATGCCGTAGTGCGTGACCGTTCCCTTGAAGAGCCGGTCGGCCCCGTTTTCCTCTCCGGTTCCCACCCAGATGGCCCCCTCCGAGTCTTCCATCACCAGATCGGTAAGCTGATCCGAAAATCCTTCCGGGGGGCCGAATGGGGTGAACGGCGCATCCTGCCACTGACAAAGCCCCGCATTCGAGGCGCCCGCCCAGAGCTCGCCGCGGGCATCGATCCACACGCATTCAAGGTCCCGACCGAAATCAGGGGTGCCAGTCAACGACTCGAACGCACCGTCGCGAAATCGAATCAACCCTCCGCCATAGCTGCTGATCCAAAGACTCTGGTGCGCATCAAAGGCGATCGAGGAAAAGTTGCGCGCCTCGCTTGGCGCGGACGGCCAAAACACGGTGAACCGTCCGTCGGCAAAGCGGGCGATAAACCCGGTTTCGGATCCAACCCAGGGGTTACCCCGTTCATCCAACGCCACGCTCAGCAGGTCCCCTTCGGCCAACCCCTCAGCCCGACCATAGAGAGTTGCCCGCCCCTCATGATAGAGGACGAGCCCCCGATTCGTCGCCAGCCAGAGCCCGCCGCCAGGGGCATCGGAAATATCCCAAATTGAAAACGGGGCGCCGTCCACTCCAAGCGGAACCACTTGGAAATTGCCCGGCTGAACGCGAATCAGTCCGATGGCGGAGCCGGCCCACAGCCGACCGGAAACATCTTCATGCAGGGTCTGGATGTGTTCTGCAGGGAGTCCATCGCGGCGCGTATAGGCCGCGACCACCCGATCCCCATCGACCCGGTTCAACCCACCCTTGGTGCCAAACCAGACCGTGCCGTCCCGAGACGCGCACAGCGACCTGACCGTGAGATTCCGGTTTGCCACCGACGACCGGTCATCGAAAACAAAGAATTCATCCCCGTCGAACCGCGCCAAACCGTCGCCGGTACCCACCCAGAGAAATCCATCACGCGACTCGGTGATGCAGGACACCGAGTTCTGCGGCAATCCATGCTGTCCCGCCCAATGATTTCGCTGGAACTGGGTGAGGCGTTTCGATGGATCCAGGGCCAGGATCCGGGTACCCGGCAGGACGACCATGAGGAACAACGCCACCAGTATCCGGGCAGTCAGTCCCAGTACTTGGATCGGCATCGCGTTCTCCATGGCGTGATCTGGGAGCGAGCCTAACCAACCCGCCTCGGGTCAGCATATGAAAAAGACCCGGGCCCACTCTCTGATTCGGGTTGGATCGCCACGTTGATGGCCATCATCCCCCCCAGAAGCTGGTGCAGGGATCGGCCTTCGAAACCCGCCTTGCCCAGCAGCGCCTCCACGGCGCGCTGACCCGGATACACACGCAGGGACTGCAGGATGTATCCGTGGGTGTCGGAATCCCCGCAAAACAGGTGGCCAAGAATCGGAACGCACCAGCGGAGGTACTGAAAATAAATCCATCGCCAGGGCGCCCAATCCGGCTTCCCAAAATCCAGGATCAGCAACCGCCCCCCAGGGCGGAGCACGCGCTTGAGTTCGCGAAGTCCTCCCTCCAAATCCGCCAGATTCCTCAATCCGTAGCTGATGGTCACCGTCTCAAAGGAGGCGTCTTCAAACGGCAGACAAAGCGCATCGCCCTGGAGAAAACGAATGGGACGCGGTGAGGCTCCGCGTTCAGCACGCCGACGTGCCACCTCCAACATGGCGGCGCTGAAATCCAGTCCCGTGGTCTCGGCACCAGCCCGGGCCAGCGCGAAGGCAACATCCCCCGTCCCGCAGCACACATCCAAGGCCCGGGAACCCGGCGTGACCGCGGCCAGCTGCACCAGGCGGCGTTTCCACCAACGGTGGAGTCCGAGGCTTTGGAGATCGTTGATGAGGTCGTAACGCGGAGCGACCGCCGCGAACAGGTCGTTGACCCGCGCCGCACGCGCCTCAGGCGAATCGCCAATCACATGATACTTGCCGCCCACCGGCCCCACCCTATCGCCGGCGGCGCGGCAGCGCCACCACCACATCGATCGAAGGCAGGGGCGGGATGCCGTCGCTTCCCAAGCCCAGCGCCAGCGCTGTCATTGCCGCTTTGGAAACGCTGCCATCGGCCAGTTTTCCCCAGCCTCCGCATCCCTCTGCGTTCATCAGCGGTTTGATCTGCAGTTTTTGGCATATTTGGCGCGTCGACGCGGATTGGGGCTTGGTGGCGTCGCCGTCCCCTTTCATGCTCCGCCCGCCGCATGTCCGTCCGCCGGAACCGGATTCTCTTCGTGGACCACGTCAGCAAAGTGCTGGGCGGGGCGGAAGTGAACATTCTCGAACTGCTCGCGACCCCGGCGGCGGCAAAAAACTGGGAGTGCCACGTGGCCTGCGCCCCGGGGAGCCCGCTCGAGACCGCGCTGCGGAACGGTACCGAGACCAGCGGTCTTTCACTCCACACCCATCAGTTTGCCCCGGTTCTCAATGAATTGCGCATCGTCGGCCGCGGGCTTCAACTCGGCGCGAAACTTCGCGGATGGCAGGAAGTGCGACGGGCCACCAACCGGCTGAAGGCGGTGCTCGAGCAGGTCCGGCCGGACGCCGTGATCTCCTGCACCAACAAGGACCACTTCGCGGCGGGAGCCGCAGCCCACGCGCTGGGCATTCCGTCCATCTGGTGGAACAACGACATCCTTTCCGGTGATTTCTTCCCACTGCCGGTCCGGATTGCCTTCCGTCTCCGGGCCCGCCGATTCGCCACCCGGCTTGCGCCGGTATCGGAGTTCTGCCGGAGCGCCCTGATTCGCGCCGGCATTCCCGCGGACCGATGCGTCACCGTTCACAACGGAATCCCCATGTCCCGGTACCGAAGGACGGGGCCACCGCGGGAACCCGGTTCGGACCCTGTGTTCGGCATCGCCGGCCGGATCACGCCGTGGAAGGGGCAGCAACTGTTCCTCGACATCGCCGACGACTGGATTCGCTCCGGTCGCCCCGGGAACTTCGTCCTCCTCGGACGCGCCTTTAATGAGGACGCATCCTTTGACACCTCCCTGCGGGAATTCATACGCAGCCGCGGATTGGAGCCGCGGATTCGCTTTCTCGAATTCCAATCTGACATGGCATCCGCGCTCGCCTCCATGGACGTCCTGCTGCACTGCTCGACGCGTCCGGAGCCGTTCGGACGGGTGCTCATCGAGGCCATGGCCGTGGGCGTGCCGGTCATTGGCGCACGTGACGGCGGCGTTCCGGAGATCATCAACGATGGGGAAAACGGCCTTCTGGCCGCAACGGGCGATGTCGGCAGCTACCGCGCCGCGATGCATCGTCTGGTCTCCGAGCCGGGCTTGGCAGAGCGCGTCGTCGCCGCCGGGCGGGAGACGGTGGCACGGCGGTTTACCGTCGATCGCGTGGCGGCTGATTTTGCCCGCCTGGTGGACTCCGTGGTAGCCTAGCCGCCGCACTGATGCCCTCCCTTCCGCCAAAGCGCATGATCTTCCTGACTCTGGGGTACACCCCGGATCTGGACGGCGGCGGATATCGCTACGCGACCGAGGTCGCGGAGTTGCTGGCCGCGCGCGGGCATGAGATCCACGCAGTTTACCCCAATCCCCGCCCGGAACTGCCGGCAGAGGAAGTCCGCCGAGGGGTCCATTTGCACC
>CANGMO010000140.1 GCA_947454295.1 Verrucomicrobiota bacterium
ATGCCGTCCTTGGACGTCCCTCGGCGCTAAAATCGAGCCGCGACAAGAAACTGGAGGCGCCCGAGCCCGCCGCAGTCGCTGACGACGACGACGATTCCGCACCCGAGGTCGGAGAATCCGCCCCGTTCGATGAGGCTCCGAATTCAACGGCGGCACCGCTGGCCGCCAACGCGGCACCAGCCTTCAACCCGGCTGCCCGCGGCCGTATGCAGCCGCGCCGCCCCAAGCCCATCACGGTTGCGTCCACGCCGTTGATCGGAAACTACCAGCTTCCCTCCCTGGATCTCCTCAACATGCCAGACCTCTCGGTCAAGCCGACCGAAACCAAGGAGGAGCTGATGGCCAATTCGCGCCTGATGGTCCAGACGCTGGCCCAATTCGGCATTGAGGTGGCGCCGGGGGACATCACCCGCGGCCCGACGATCACGCGCTACGAATTGCACCCCGCCCCGGGTGTGAAGCTGGAAAAGATCGCCGCACTGACCAACAACATTGCGGCCGCGTTGAAGGCCGAGCGAATCAACATCCTGGCCCCGGTTCCGGGCAAATCCTCGGTGGGCGTGGAGGTGCCCAACGCCGTGAAGACGAAAGTCATCATGCGCGACCTGCTCGAATCCCCCGAGTGGAAGAATTACAAGGGCCGGATTCCGCTGGCCCTCGGAAAGGACGTCTACGGCCAGCCCATCATCGCCGATCTCGCCGAAATGCCCCACGTGCTCATCGCCGGCAGCACGGGCTCGGGAAAATCGGTGTGCATCAACACCATCATCGCCTCGCTCCTCTACAAGTTCGGCCCCGACCAGCTGCGCTTCGTGATGATCGATCCCAAGGTCGTCGAACTGCAGCAGTACAACGCGCTCCCCCACCTGGTGGTTCCGGTGGTGACCGATCCCAAGAAGGTTATCCTAGCGCTCCGCTGGGTGGTGAACGAGATGGAGAAGCGCTACCAGATCTTCGCCAAGGTCGGCGTCCGGAACATCAAAGCGTTCAACGAACGTCCGAAGGACAAGCCGCTCCCTCCGAAGGAGCCCGAGCTGCCGTTGATGGCCCGCAAGGAAAAGCTGGAGCCCGGGGCCGAGGGATTTGCCGTGGAGGTCGACGAACAAATCGTCGTACCGCGCGACGAGGACATCGTCATCCCCGATAAGCTCTCGTACATCGTGGTGATCATCGACGAGCTCGCCGACCTCATGTTGGTGGCGCCCGCCGATGTGGAAATGGCCATCGCCCGCATCACCCAGATGGCGCGGGCCGCGGGCATCCACTGCATCGTGGCCACCCAGCGTCCGTCAGTGGACGTCATCACCGGCGTCATCAAGGCCAACATCCCGGCGCGTATCGCCTTCCAGGTGGCGGCAAAGGTGGACTCGCGAACCATTCTGGATCAGATGGGCGCCGACAAACTGCTCGGCAAGGGCGACATGCTCTACCTGCCGCCTGGCAGCGCCCGCCTCACCCGCGCCCAGGGCGCGCTGATCACGGATCAGGAGATTCAGTCCCTCGTCGACTTCATCGCAGCCCAGGGCAAGCCGAGCTACGAGGTGGAAATCCACCAGGCCCTGCAAAAGGCACCCAGCTCCATGGGCTCGATGTCCCTGGATCCGGACGATGCCACGAGCAGCGAGGACGAGGAGCTGTTGCAGAAGTGCATCGAGGTGATCCGCTCCGAAAAGAAGGCCAGCGTTTCCCTGCTTCAACGCCGCTTGAAACTCGGATACGGCCGCGCCTCACGGCTGATGGACGAACTCGAGGACCGCGGAATCGTCGGCCCCAGCAAGGGTGCCGAGCCGCGCGACATCCTGCTCGACCTGGACGGCCAGGGCTACGACGGCGGCGATCAGAGCATGGTCTGAACGTAGCAGCGCCAGGCTTTCGCGGTGGCGCAGGGCCCTCTTGGTGGCGCGAGGCTCCTGCCGAAGCGGGGGCGTGGACGGCGGGCGCTTACGCCCTGGGTCGAAGATCAACGCGTCCGCCCACCCGGCTCACCAGGAGGTTCGCCCTACCGCCTTACGCGTTCGCGGTGCTGCCGCGCCGTCCGGCATCCGCCAGCCAGGTCAATGCGCCGTGGCGCTGCCGAAGCCGAGGGCGCTCTTGACCCAGGTAAGCGCCGCGCGCAGCCCGATGTCGCGAACACCGGAGACATCGCAGGCGGCCGCCAGTGCGGCTTCACCGCCCTTGAAGCGTGGCGGGAAGTTCAGCACGCAGGTGGAATTCTCGCCGTCAACGCGGAGTAGCTCGGGATGGATCAGCCCGCGACCAATCTCATGACGTCCGGCGGGCACGGTTGTGGAGCGCTCGCCAAGGACCAGGAACGGGCGGTGCTTGAACACGAGACCCGACTCCGAACGCACCACGCGGCCGTAGGTGCGAACGGCCACTGAGGACAATCCGGATCCCGCAAAGGCCCAGTTCTCGCTCGAATCCGGGGTGAACCGGCGATGACGGAAGGTGAGCAGATCCCAGGCGAACACGTGCCCGAACACAGCCAGCCGGAACGCCCAACCGGCGAGGAAAATGCAGATCAGGGCGATTAGACCTGCCCACAGGGCACCGAGGTTGGGATTGATCCAATGCGTGCCGGCCACGGTGGCCAGCATGGCGGCCCGGAAGGATTTCAGGGCGGCGTCCACGGTGGAGAACGGACTGATGAGAATCAGGACGTGAATGGTGTGGGACACCACCCAGACCGAAGCGTAGACAAGCAGCGCGAGCGGCACCATGAGCAGGTTGCCCATCCAGGAAAGGTCCATGGCGGCCATCGGGAACTCGGAGCCGGTGGGAAAGAGGGACGCTCCGGGCGGGGCGACGGCCTTGAAGACCTCCATGGCCATCGGAACCACCGCGCCGGTGGCGACCAGCCCGCTGGCCTTGTTTTCAAACAGCTCGAGGACATCGAGAGGCTTCTTCAGCGAGGTGGGAAGTACCGTACCGAGCGTGTCCTTGGCCATGCAGACACCCACGACCAGCAGGGCGGGAATCCAGAACATCGGATTGGCATACCATGAAAGCGATGCCCGCTCCTTCTCGGGCGTGTGGAGGTAGCGGTAGGCACCAACCGCCCCGACACCCAGCAAGGGCGAAATGGCAATGCCGGTGATCTGGGACAGGGTTTCTGCGGCCTGGACACCGGGCGCCGGTGAAGTGGGTGCGGCCTTGGCTGGTGCGGATCCCGCGGCGGCGGTCGCGGAGGAAAGTCCAGGTCCACAAACGAGGACGAGGAGCAGGAACAGTGAGGCCGCCAGTCTGAGTTGTCGGTTCATCCTTCGCCGACGTTGACCGGAGCCCCGCGGCCCGGAAAGTGGAAAACCGTCCGGGGTTCTCCAAGAACGACAAAGTCCAAGGTCGGGGTCGCGCTGAAGGCGCACCACATCTCCAGCCCAGGGCAACGCCCTGGGTGTTGCCCTCAAGAATTCCAAGCCCTGAAGGGGCGACACACCGATTCAAGGAACTCGATCCTCGAAGTCCACCTCCATTCCCTCGGGACGGGCTTCATCTCCCGCCCGGCAAATTACCTCCAGGCGCAAACGCCCGGCGCGGCCCGTCACTCCTGCGGATACACCAGCACCCGGTCGTGAACGATGAGGATAAGGTCGTTCTTCCCGTCGCCGGTCACGTCCTCCACCACGGCCTCGCGGGGTTCCGCGGATTCGTTGCGCCGATTGCGGAAGGTGCGCTCCTCGAAGACGGGCCACCGGTTCGCCGGCACCAGTTTGTGGGGCTTCTCGAAGGTCACCAGATCGATGTAGGAACGCGCGGTTTCCAGGAAGACCAGGTCCCGCCGGCCGTCGCCATTCAGATCGCCGGTGGTCACGTCATGCAGGAAGCCGTCCTTGATGGGCGTTTCATATCCGTCGAGTTCGGACAAATCCCAGACGCTTCCCTCCAGCCGCTTCCAGGCAACCGAATTGGCGCCGCTGAAGCCGATGGCATTGGGCGTGGTGCCTTCAAAGGCCACCGGAACGATGCTCTGGAAATCCGTGACCGGCAGGGTGGAGCTCTTGCCCGCCTTCCACACACCACTGGCGTCGCGGGTGCAGACCGTCAGCGCCTTGCGATCGGCGTCCAACAGGAACAGCACCGGCGTCTTCTGCCCGGCGGGCGTAAGGGCGGCGGCACCGACGATCCGCGAGGTGCTGGAGGCGCCGTTGATCTGATCGCGCACGATGAAGGACCAGGTGGGCTTCTCGGCACCGTCGCTGGTCAGCACCACGGCACGGAGGAAGTTTTTCTGCGCCAGCAGCAGCTCGGCCCGGCCGTCGCCATCGACGTCGGCCACTGACATCCAGGGAGCATCCGCGGTCCCGCCCGGCGGCGTCACGTCGGCCTCCACAAACAGGGCGCCATCCTTCGGTTCCTTCTGCTGGACCAGGATCTTGATTTTCTCATAGGGCGTCAGCAGGACGATGTCGGGCAGCCCGTCCTGGTTGGCGTCATGAAGAATCATCGAGCTGGGGTTGCCCTTGAACGCATCCGAAAGCTTCTGGGTGACGGTCTTGCCATCCGCGCCGCGCAGGACGAGTTCGCGAATCGTGGTCGTCTCTTCCTTGCCATCCTTCCCGGTCTTCTTGTCCTCGCGCTCCACCACGACGGCGAGGACGGGCTGGCTTGCGGGTTTGACCGTGCCGACGGTGAACGCCAGGGGACGGCCGTTCAGAGGCACCACCTTGGGAAAGGGCAGACGGCCGTTCTTGTCCAGCGACGCCACGCCCAGCTGCTTCTCATCGGAGCTCAGCAGGAACACCTCGGCGGTGCCGTCCCCGTTCCAATCGCGCACGGCAATGTCCGTGACCCCGGTGAAGGTCGGGAACATGACCGGCCGGGCAAACACACCGCCTGCCTCCTGGTAGGATACCGAGAGCTGACCGCCATCCGGGTCGGCCACGAGCAGATCGACCCGGCCATCGCCGTTGATGTCCGCCCAGGCCAGGCCGCGCCGGGAGCGATCGCTCTTCATGAGCGGCATCACGGCAAACTGACCATCCTTCAATCCGCCGCCAAAATCCTCGGCGGCCTGGCGGATCAGATTGGAAATCGAGGCGCGTCCGGATTTCGCCGCGATGGTGACGATCTCGGTCTTATGATCCCCGTCCAGATCCTCTGCCCAGTAGCTCCGCACTGGCGACAGCGCGAGATGGATCTCAGGACCGAACTGTCCCGGCGCCGTCTGCAGCCGGAATCGGAACGGCGTGGCATTGTCCCAGTTCACGAACAACAGGTCGTCACGGTTGTCGCCATCGAGATCCAGCACCTGCACCGCCTTCACCACGCCGGAATAGGGAATGCGTTCCGGATCGGCCAGCGTGCCATCGGGACGCGAAAGCAGGACATACAAGTGCTTCTCGGCGAGAAGCAGCAAGTCCGGCTTGCCGTCGCCGTTGACGTCGCCGGAGGTCAGGGCGTTGAAGTCGGAGAGGCCATCATCCAGGGACCAGCGCTTGGGCGGAGCCCAGCCGTTGGTTCCGAGATTGAACTGCACGACCAGCTCCTTGGGATCGCCGTAGTAGGCGAGGTCGGGGCGATGGTCCCCGTTGAGATCCGCCACCACCAGCGACGTGATGCGCTTTTCGGAGGAAAGTGACTCGACCCGGAACCGTGCATCGGGCGGGAGTTCGTTGATGTCGCGACGCCCGACCTTGGAGGCGGTAACCGGGGCGTTGGTCTTGCCGGTGCGGTTGTAGAGGACGTTGATCTTCGAGCGGCTGTTGTTGACGACCAGGATGTCGTTCAACCCGTCGCCATCCACATCGGCGACATGGAGGAATCCGATGCCGTAATCCAGCGGGAACACCTCCGGTCCGGAAAATCCGAAGCGGTTGGTGCTTTGTGCCCCAAGGTGCACGGGGAGCACGAGCAGGCCGGAAACCACCGCCAGCGCGAACGAACGAAGCATGCCTCCATGGTGGCTTAAGGACGTCGGAGGGCAAGCCCGGGGACGGTGAGGTGCCGATGCCGGGGCGGTTCGCCGGCACGGGGCAGCTAGCGTCCCTGCTCAACCCGGAGCAGGTCTGCCCTCGACAGGAGGCGTTTGTTCATGCGGATCACAGGCAAGGATGATCCTCCGTCCAGCGGCAGCACTTCCAGAGACGCTGCGCGGTACCCTTGCGACGCATACAAGGGCTCGCCGGCAAGCGTGGCAACGAGGGTTGATTCCGTGAATCCCGCCTCCTGCATCGCCGCCTCCGACACCCTCACTAATTCCCGCCCAATTCCCC
>CANGMO010000141.1 GCA_947454295.1 Verrucomicrobiota bacterium
AGCCGTTTCCGTACGAGCTGGAGGCATTGCGATTGGACGTGTCCGCGGTGAGCCGGCGGAAACCGTTGTTCCTGGATGAGAGCGCGCATGATTGGCGAGAGATCCGACTGGGACGGCAGCTGGGCTGGAACGGCGTGGCACTGAAGACGTGCAAGACGCAGTCAGGAGCGCTGCTGTCGGCCTGCTGGGCCCGTGGGCACGGACTCGAATTGATGGTGCAGGATCTCACCAATCCGATGCTCGCGATGATTCCGCACGCCCTGCTGGCGGCGCATGTGGGAACCATTGCCGGGGTGGAAACCAACGCCATGCAGTTCTATCCCGCGGCCAGCGATCCCGAGGCGGCGGTGCATCCGGGGTTGTATCGGCGCCGCGGCGGCGAGATTGATTTGGCCACGCTGTCGGGAGCCGGATTCGGCTATCGCCTGGAGGCAATGTCCCGCCTGTTGCCTGAGCCGGTGGCGCGGTTTGGTTCCTGAATCAGATCAGGAGGCCGTGCGATACGGGGCTTCCTGGCGGATGACGTCAGCGACCACCTCGGGCACCAAATGTTGGAGCGGCAGTCCGGCGGCAGCGCGTTCGCGAATCTCCGAGGAGGACACTGCCAGAGGCCAGCCACGCAGCGGAACCAGACGGAAGGACTTCTCCAGCTCGGGTGGCGAAATGCCCGGACGCGGGATCACCACGAACCGCACGAGGTCCGCGAGGGCCGGCGATTCCCGCCACAGCGGCAGTGTGGCCACATGATCCGCTCCAATCAGCCAATGCAGTTCCGCACCTGGATATCGCGCGGCGAATTCTCGAACCGTGTCGATGCTGTAGCTCACGCCCCCGCGGTGGATCTCGGTGGTGGAGACTTCGTATCGGGTCTCCCCGGCCAGCGCGAGACGAAGCAGGCGGGCGCGAAACGCCGCCGGGGCGGGGGTGATGCCAGGCTTAAAGGGGGACTGCGCGGCAGGGATAAAGATCAGCCGGTCGAGCGACAATTCCTCCATGGCCGCGCGCGCCACCAGGAGATGGCCGCGGTGCACGGGATCGAAGGAACCACCGTAAAGGCCGAGCCGCATGTGGATCAGGGTAGTGGAGACACCGGGGCGGGGAAATGGATTCCGCGGCGGCGTCAGCAGCAGCGCTGGATGCCGTCAAAGCGCTGCTCGGCGGCGCTGAGGTAGGCCTCCTGCCGAAGGCGGCGTTCCACGTCCTCGCGCACTTCGGGAACATCAATCCAGACCATGCGTGACGCGCTTCCCGCCGGCACCGCCGGGGCACAAGCGCAGGCCGCTGCGATGTCGCGGGCGCGGTCGACGGCGGATTCACCACTCCATTCGCGCAGCAGGCCGACGGCGATGGCCGCGGCGCCCCAGGCCGCCGAGGATCTTGTCCCGCGTGACGTAGATTCGGGCAGCCAGACGGGTTCGGTTTCGGTGAGGGTGGGCGGACGGGTGCCGCGAAAGAGTCGGATCCACTCGAACGTCGTCACGCCGACCAGCGCCGCGGCAAAGGCGAGGAATACCCCGGTGACGATCAGGTCGAACGTGGCATTGAATTGAAGTCCGGTGGCGGTCTTGAGCTGTTTGGTCGTCACGGCAAATGCCGCATCCGTGGGAGCCATCGCGGCCAGACGCTGTTCCGATTCGGCAATGCGGCGCTGCTGAACGAGCCGCTGCGCCTGGAAGCCGATGCGCGGATCGGGATCGAACATCTTCTGCCACCCGGCGGTGAAGGTCACAGCCAGCAACCACGCCAGCGGGACGGCGGTGGCCAATGGGAGCCAGCGCGGACGGCTGCCGGCGGCGGCCTTGAGACCCTTCTTGATGAGCAGGGTGGTGGCGAGGCAGAGCGCGATGGCGGCGAGGAGCTGATTGGCGATGCCGAAAATCGGCCAGAGGGCGCGTGTGCCGCCGTCGGGATTGCGGACGCCGCTGATCAGTACGGCGCCCCACCCCGCCACGATCAACATGCTGGCGAGCACGTTGGCCGGTTGGGATCGGGTGTCGCCGAGAGGCTTCCACACGTGGCCGAGGAAATCCTGGAGCAGGTAACGGCCGACCCGGGTTCCGGCGTCGAGCGTGGTCAGGATGAACAACGCCTCGAACATGATGGCGAAGTGGTACCAGAGATCGAGCCAGCGTCCCTGGGTGACCTTGGAGAACAGGGTCGCCATGCCGACGGCGAGCGTGGCGGCGCCGCCGGTGCGTCCAAAGAGCGATTTTTCGCCGACCTCGCGAGCGAGCTGTTCCATGGTGGCCAGCTGCAGCGGGAAGCCGGTGGCGTTGACCTTGGCGACGGTGTCGAGGGCGACCGCCATGGCGTCGGGACCGGCGCCCTTGATGTTGATCGCCAGATAGACACCCGGTTCGAGCGTGCAGGCCGCGATCAGCGCCATGATGGCCACCAGCGATTCGAGGCACATGGCACCGTACCCAATGGCGCGCGCATGGCGTTCGCGCGGGATGATTTTGGGCGTGATGCCGGATCCGACGAGCGCGTGAAAGCCGCTGATGGCACCGCAGGCGATGGTGATGAAACAGAACGGAAAGAGCTTCCCGGGGACCACGGGGCCGGAGCCGTCCACGAAGCGCGTCAGCGCGGGCATCTTCAATTCGGGCAGGGCCCACAGCACGCCGACGGCGAGGGCGAGGATCGTTCCCAGCTTCATGAAGGTGCTCAGGTAGTCGCGGGGTGCCAGCAGCAGCCACACGGGCAGCACGGAGGCTGCGACGCCGTAGACGATGATGGCCCAGGCAAGCGGCTCGGCCTTGAAAGTGAAGGCGGCGGCGAGGGAGGGGTTGGAATGGATGAACTGTCCGCCCCACACGGCGGCGAGAAGCAGAACGACTCCGGCAATCGACGCCTCCAGGGTGCGTCCAACGCGCGCCCACCGAAGGTAGCCGCCCATGAGCAGGGCGATGGGAATGGTGGCGCCGACGGTGAAGACGCCCCACGGACTTTCGGCGAGCGCGGTGACCACGATCACTGCGAGCACCGCGAGCAGAATGATCATGATGGCCAGGATCGCGACGAGGGCGAGGCTGCCGGCCAGCGGATTGATTTCATCGCGCACCATCTGACCGAGCGACCGACCGTTGCGGCGCATGGAGGCAAACAGGATGACGAAATCCTGCACGGCACCGCCGAGCACCACGCCGATGAGGATCCAGAGCGCGCCTGGCAGGTACCCGAACTGCGCGGCGAGGACTGGTCCAACCAGCGGCCCGGGTCCGGAAATGGCGGCGAAGTGGTGACCGAAAACGATCCACGGATGGGTGCGGACGAAATCGCGTCCGTCCTCGGAAACCTCGCAGGGCGTGGCACGCCGGTCGTCGAGCATCAGCACCCGGGCGGAGAGCCATGCCGAGTAGAAGCGGTAGCCGATGGCGTAGGTGCAGACCGCGGCGATGAGGAGGTAGGCGGACGACACCGGTTCGCCGCGGCGGGTGGCGAGCACCCCGTACGCCATGGCGCCCAGGCCGGCGACGACGAGCCAGAAAAGGACGCGGAGAATCGGCTTCATGGGCGGGGACGTTAGAGGAATCCGCCGCTGGCAGGGAAGAATGGGATTCCCCGGGGTTTCGACGGGACTTCTGGCAATTTTCCGCCGTCCTCCTAGCTTCCGGCGCGACGGATGCGCCTGCTTGACCGCTATCTGCTGAAGGAACTGCTGCTGCCACTCGGGGTTTGCCTGGGGGGCTTCCTGATTTTCTGGGTTTCCTTCGACCTGCTCGGTGAGCTGGAAAACCTGCAGAAGGACCACGCCCCCTGGAGCGGTGTGGCGCTGCTGTACTGGATACGGTTGCCCGAACTCCTGCTGACCATCCTCCCGGTGGGTGAATTGCTCGCCCTCCTGTACGCCCTGACGCAGCACTCCCGCAGCAACGAGCTGACGGCGATGCGTGCAGCGGGCATCAGCCTGTGGCGGATCTGCCTTCCCTACCTGATGGTGGGCTTTGGCTTGTCGGTGGGACTCTACCTGCTCAATGAGACTCTGCTCCCCGACGCCAAGGAGCGCGAGGACCGCCTGCGCGCCCAGTGGCGGGATCCGTCGGGGACCGAGTCGTCTCGCAACTGGGTGGAGAACGTTCATTTCCTGAATCCCGCCAACGGAACCGCGTGGCGAATCGGTTCGTTCAACCAGATTTCCGGCGAGCTGCGCCAGGTGCGCGTGCAGATGGATCTGCCCCGCACCGCCTGGGAGGAGACCGTCGCCCCGTCCGGGCGATGGACCACCGTCGTGTGGCAGTTGACCAATGGCCTGGAGTACTTCCATCGCACCGAGCGCGACGACAATCCGGCCAGCCGGCTGAAGAACTCTCTCTCCATCGCCGAATTTGGCGGCGGTCTTGAGGTGCTCGGCGGTTGGAAGGGCGAAACCGCAGTGCGCATGGTGGGAACCAATGCCTTCACCAACCGCGTCGCCCTTGAGTCACCGGAGCAGCCGGCGGGGTGGCGATGGACGTTCGGTGAGGTAAACCCGAAGACAGGCGATTTTCTGGCGCTTCGAGGCAGGGCTTCCGTGGGAACCGGGGCGCGCCGAATTCTTATCGCAGATGGCGCGGTGTGGACCAACGGCGTGTGGCGTTTTCAGAAGGCCGGAACGAATCTGGTGCATGAGATTCTGTTCCGCTCGAATATCGACGCTGATCCGTTCGACAAGAAGTGGGACGAGCTCGACGCCCCCGAACTTCCCGACACCCCTGACGTGATTCGCAGCGAGGTGCGCGTCGGATCCCAGATGGGCAAGCAGGTTGCGCTGCAAAAGATCCAGCTGTCGGCCCGCGAAATCGACACCTACCGGAAGCTGCACCCCAATCTATCGCGTCAGGAGCGGGCCCGTCTCGACACCCAGCTGGAGGTGCGTCTGGCGGCGCCCTGGACGTGCGCGGTGGTGGTGTTGATCGCGATCCCATTCGGCGCGCCGTCGGGACGACGCAACGTGTTCTTCGGCGTCGCCGGCAGCCTCGCCATCGGATTCAGCTACTTCGTCCTGCAGCGGCTCGGATTCGCCCTTGGCCAGAGCGGACAGGTTACGCCCTGGATGGCGGCGTGGCTGCCGAATCTGGTGTTCGCCGCGGTGGGTGTGGTCCTGACTTCACGCGTTCGATGAATCCGTCGACCCAATCCGAAAGCCTGGAGGCGCTGCAACGCAAGGTGGAGCGTCTCGAGATTCTCAACTCCGTTTCCCGCGAGGTCCATTCCACGCTCGACCTCCGGCAGGTCCTTCAATTTGTGCTTGTGGATGCCGTTCGCTGGATGCGGGCGCAGAGCGGCACCGTGTGTCTCATCAATCCGACCACCGGCTTCCTGGAAGTCGAGGCCGTGCAGGGGCTTCCGGCGGAAACGGCCGCGATGCGCCTCAAGGTGGGCGAGGGGATCACCGGCTGGGTGGCGCGGAATGGCGAGCCGGTCTGCGTCGGCGACGTCCATCGCGACAAGCGCTACGTCGAGGTGCATCCCGGGATCCGATCTGAGCTGGCGGTGCCTTTGCGTGTCATGGGACAGGTCCGCGGCGTGATCAACGTCGACGCGACCACGGAAAATGCGTTCTCACCCGACGACGTGGAATTGCTCACCGAGCTGGCCGCCATCGCCGCACCGGCCATCGCGAACACCTGGCACTTCGAGCAGTCCCGCTTGAAGGCGCGGTTGTTCGAGTCGCTGGTGCACGTGGGGCAGATCATCAACAACACGCTAAGCGTCGACGACGCCCTCCAGGGAATCACCCGCGAAGCCCGCGCCCTGTTGAAGGCCAAAATGTGTTCGCTGACCATGCTCGACGAGACACGCGAGTGGCTGGAGCTGCGGGCGCATTCGGGCGCCGGGGATGCCTACGTTTCGAAGCCGCGGCTGAGCGTCTCGGACACGTTTCTCGGAATCGTCATCCGCCGGCAAAAGCCGATGCAGCTGGAAAACGTGCAGAGCTCGGCCCGCTACCAGAACGCCTCGCTGGCCCGCCGCGAGGGACTGGCCTCCCTGCTCAGCGTGCCCCTGATGTATGCCGGCCGGCCGACCGGAACGCTGAATTTGTACACCGGCGAGCCGCACACGTTTTCGGACGAGGAGGTGCGCGTGTTGTCAGCCTATGCGGAATTGTCGGCCCTGGCGCTCGAGAAGGCGCGTCTCTACGACCGCATCGTCTCGGTGGAGGAGGAATTGCGCGAAAGCGAGCGTCTGTCTGCCCTCGGCTTGCTTGCCGCCGAGATTGCCCAC
>CANGMO010000142.1 GCA_947454295.1 Verrucomicrobiota bacterium
CCCGCGACAGCGTGGTGTCGGCCCGGGGAACAAACTGGTAGTCCAGATCCAGCACGTTCATGCCGCCGACCTTCCGCGCAGTCGCGGTCAGCGTTTCCTCAAGGATTACCTGTCCGTCGGCAACCCACTCATTTCGGGCGCGGAATCCGTCGCGTCGCGTGTCGAGATCGCGATGGACGATCTGCCGGTTCTGGATCGGCGCCAACGCGCCCCAGCCCCAGAAATCCGCGTCCTTCGCCCCGTGGGTCTCCACCCAAGCGAGGAAAAGTCCGCGATGGTGGCGGTGGTCACTGGGGACAAAATCGGTCACCACCACCCCGGACGGAGTTCGCAGCGGATGGAAATAGCTGCCCGCCTCCACCGGCAACCCCGACCCGGCGGGCGGGCGGAGGTTGTAGGTGAGCACCTCCCGGCCGTCGCGGGACAGATGCACGCGGTCGCCGTCGCGACGCCATTCCGGGGCGCCGGCGGCATGAAGAGCGGTCGACAGAGCGAGGAGAATGGGCGCGAACGCACCCCGGTTCAGCGTCATGGATGGGATTTTCGACACCATCCCCAACCCGACGCGCCGTGGCAATGGCGCGGTGGAGCCACCTCCCGTTCAATCAACCCTAAATCGGGTCAGAGCCCGTTCCATCGGGCCTGGAGATACCCTCCTCGAAGGTTGGCCACCTGTTCGAATCCGCGCCCGCGAAGCAGGCAGGCCGCGAGATACCCCCGCTGTCCCTTCTGGCAGTAGGTGACGATTTTTCGATCGCGGGGAAGCTCTCCAAGCCGGTCGCGCAGCTGGCCGAGCGGAATCTGCATCGCCTCGCCCAGAATTCGCGTTTCAGCAATCTCGTCAGGATCCCGGACGTCGAGCAGCAGCTCGCCCGAGGGTTTCCAGGTTTCGGGAGACACCGAGGGCACCTCGCCGCGAACCGCGTGTCCAGCGACGAACCCCGCGACATTGACCGGATCGTTCGCCGACCCAAAGGGTGGCGAGTAGGCCAGATCGAGGGATTCCAGATCGTCGACGGTCATTCCGCCGGTGATCGCCGTGGCCAGCACGTCGATGCGCTTGTCCACCCCCTGACGTCCGAGCGCCTGGGCGCCCAGGATGCGTCCTGTCCCCTCCTCGACGAGCAGCTTGATCACCACCGGTGTGGCCCCGGGATAGTAGTGTGCGTGGCTGGAATCCCGGGTGACCGAGGTGATGAAGCTGAAGCCCGCCTTCTGGGCCTGGGCACTGTTCAATCCGGTCAACCCCACCGTTTGATCCAGAACGCGGACGATCGAGGTTCCCATTGCCCCACGATAGGTCTGATGTCCGCCCGCGGCATTGGCACCCGCAACGCGTCCCTGCCGGTTGGCTGGTCCCGCCAGCGCAATGCGCACCCGAGCCCCGGTGAGGGCATGCGTGGTCTCCGCGGCATCACCGACCGCATAGATGTCCGGATCGGACGATTCCATCCGTCCATTGGTTTTCACGCCGCCGGTGGTGCCAATTTCCAATCCCGCCACACGGGCCAGTTCCACCTCTGCCTTCACGCCCACGCTCAGCAGGACCAAGTCGGCCGGCACCGAGGTGCCGTCACCCAGATCCACCCGATCGGCATGAATCGCCGTGACCCCCACTCCGGTTCGGAATTCGAACGAGGCACTGCGAACCTTCTCCTGCAGCTCCCGGGCGAGATCGCCATCCAGCACCGGCAGCAGGGTGGGAAATAGTTCCACGACCTTCACGTGCAGCCCCCGTCGATGAAATGCCTCGGCCATCTCGAGGCCAATGAATCCGCCGCCCACCACCACCGCCCGCTTGGGACGAACCTTCTCCAGGTGGGTAACGATGCGGTCCATGTCGGGAATGTCCCGCAGCGTGAAGACATGCGGGAGCCCCGCACCCGGGAAGGGCGGAACAATGGGCTTCGCGCCCTGACTCAGGATCAGCTTGTCATAGCGCTCCTCCCGTTCGATGCCGTCCGGTCCCCGCACCACAATCAGCTTTCGGGCGCGGTCGATGGACAGCACTTCATGCCCCACGTGGGCCTGGACCCGGGACCGTTCCCAAAAGCGCTCCGGGGTCATCACCACCAGCTGCGAACGGCTGGAGATCTCACCCGCGATGAAGTAGGGCAGGCCGCAGTTGGCGAAGGAGATGTAGGGTCCACGTTCAAAGACGTGGATCTCGGCCAGTTCATCCACGCGGCGCGCCCGCGCCGCCGCGGAGGCACCCCCGGCCACCCCGCCCACCACGAGAATTCGTTTTGAAGGATTCATGATTCAGGCGGGACGGTTGAGGTTGGAGTTGGGGGCCATGCCACACGCGGCCGGTTGCTGCCCGGTATTCCCGGCGTCGCCCGCACCAGCGTTGGAAGACACCTTGTCCGAACGGTTCCAGGGCATCTTGGCCAGGACCAGCGCCAGCCCGCACGTCCCGGTCACCCCGGCGATGGTCAGACCGATCGCGGTCAACAGCGGCAGCACGGCAAACCAGGGACTGACCGTCATGGCGAGCAGTGCACCGGTTCCCGATACCACCCCGATGATCAGCTGCACCTGGCGGATGAGCGGAATCACCCGGGAACTGCCCCGCTCGACCGGAAATCCCGCATCCACCCAGGCCTGCATGCCCCCCTCCACCAGCACGCATCCGGGAACGCCAGCTTCCTGCAGGCGCTGCATGGCCCGCGTGGCGCGCCCCCCAAACTGGCACAGGAGATACAACGCCCCGTCCGCCGCCCCCGGCAGCCGCCGCACGGCGTCGGGGCCCAGCTCGTCGAGGGGAATGTTGTGCGCCCCCGCCACATGCCCGTCGGCAAACTCCCCGGGTGTCCGCACATCCAGCATCCGGCAGGCCTCGCCACATTGAAGGCGACCCCGAAGCTCGCCCGGCTGAATTCTCAATTCCATTTGCCCCGTTCTCGATTTCATGGCATGATCATATAACTATTTGGTTATATGTCAACCCGAAAACCCATGCGGCCGCTGTCGGCGGAGGAGCTGTCCCACCTCGCCGGACGTTTCAAAATGCTGGGGGAGCCGATGCGGCTGAAAATCCTGCAGTCGGTATGTCATGAGCCGCGGACAGTGACGGAGATCGTTGAGGCAACGGGCTCGACCCAGGCCAACGTATCGAAGCACCTGGCGCTGCTGGCGGCGTCCGGGATTCTGGAGCGCCGTAAAGAGGGGCAGTGCGTCTACTACGGCACCAAGGACCGGCTGGTCCTGGAGCTGTGCGATCTGGTTCGGTCGCAATTGGTTTCCCGCTCCGGATCACGCTGACCGGGGAGCGCAGAGGGCGGCCCGCAGATGACCGGGATTGAACAGTCTGCACAGACTTCGCCATCCAATCCGGCGGGCGTTCGACGAGATCCGCAACCTATGGCCCCGCGCCTCGGCGGCACGCCTTGTGCTGGCGGGCCAAGGGATTGGCCCGCCTGCCCACCATCCCCCTGCCCCGCATTGCGTTCCCCTGGGTTCTCGCCGTGGTGGGGACAGGCCTGCTGGCGACCTTGACGCTGTTCCGGGTGATCCGCGGATGGGAGGAGCGTGAACTGGCAAAACGCGCCGAGCAGCTGACCCGGGAGCAGGTGGAGAACCTGCAGGTCAGCGTCCTCCGTTCCCTGGAGGTTCTGCATTCCATCGCCGCGCTGCATACCGCGTCCGGTGGCATCGAGCGGGCCCCGTTCACCCAGTTTGTCCGGCAGGCCCTGCGCCGCCAGCCGGAACTCCTCGCGTTGTCATGGAATCCGCGCGTCCTCCGCGCGGCCCGTGCGTCCGTGGAATCCGAAGCCGTGGCCGCCGGATTCCCGGAGTTCCGTTTTCGCGAGCGCACGCAGGAGGGCCAGTTCGTCACCGCCCAAAACCGCGACGAGTACGTGCCGGTCCTGTTCATCGAGCCGCTGGAGCGAAACGCACTTGCGCTCGGATACGATCTGGATTCGGACCCCCATCGTCGGGCGTCGCTGGAGACAGCCCGGGACACCGGGCTTCCGGTGGCCACCGCCCCCTTGCACCTCGCCCAGGAGGCAAGCGCAGGGCCCGGTCTGCTGGTGCTGCAACCGGTGTACCAGGGTCCCCCACCCGAGAACGCCGAGGCGCGACGACGCCAGCTGGCCGGCTACGCGGTGGCGGTGTTCCGCGTGGGCGACCTGGTGGGTCACGTGTTTGAAGCGCTCCACCACCGGGGCATCGAGGCGTCGCTTCACGATCAATCGCGCGACGGTGAACGCCTGTATGGGGCCGAGCCACCGGAAGCGCGTTCCCCGGACTCGGCCTCCGAGACGTCGCTTGAGGTCGCCGGGCGTCGGTGGAGCGTGGTGTTCGCGCCGAACGATTCGTTCACCACCACGCAGTCGCATCTTCAATCCCGCGTCGCGCTCCTGGGCGGCGTTGCCGCGACGCTGCTGGTGGCGGCGTACCTTGCCGGCAGCTGGCATCGGACGGCGCAGGTTGCTGCCGCCAACGAGGCGCTGCAGGAGGAAATCCAGATCCGCCAGCGCGCCGAGGCCTCCGCGGCCGCGGCCAACGCCGCGAAGTCCGATTTTCTCGCGAGCATGAGCCACGAGATCCGCACGCCGTTGAATGCCATTCTCGGCTATTCCCAGCTCATCCGCCGCGACCCGCGCCTCACCCCCGAGCAGCAGGATTCCATCCGCGGCATCATCGCGAGCGGCCACCATCTCCTCGGGCTGCTCAACGAGATTCTGGATCTCTCGAAGATCGAGGCCGGCCGGATGGAATTGAACCCGGTGGAATTCGATCTTCTCGCCCTCGGCCGCGATCTCAGTGCCACGTTTTTGCCGCTGTGTGCGGCGAAGGGAATCCGGTTTCGGATCGATCCGGACGGCGGCGGACACATCCAGGTTCGGGGCGACGAGGGAAAGCTCCGGCAGGTGCTTATCAATCTCGTGGGCAACGCCGTCAAATTCACTGACCGTGGGAATGTCTACCTGGGCATGCGATCCGGACCGGACCAGCTGTGGGAGTTTGAGGTCATCGACACCGGCCTGGGGATTCCCGACAGCGAGCAGGCCGACATTTTCCGCCCCTTCCATCAGGGATCCGGCGCCCGCAATCACGGTGGCACCGGCCTGGGACTGGCCATCGCGGAGCGCCAGGTGGAACTGCTCGGCGGCCAGCTCCGCGTTGATTCTGCACGCGGCGCGGGATCCCGGTTCCACTTCAGCATCCCACTCGAGCCCGTCGAATCGCAGCCCGTGATCGTCCCGCCATCGGTGGTCCGCATGCGGCCCGGCCGCGAACTCCACGCGCTGGTGGTCGACGATCAGGCTGAGAACCGCAAGGTGCTCGGCAGCATGCTGACCGCGCTCGGCTGCACGGTGCGGACCGCCGCGGACGGCGAGGAGGCGCTGCGCCTCTCCCGGGAGCAGCGGTTTCACGCGGTATTTGTCGACCTGCTGCTCCCCGGGATGGATGGGAACGAGACCACCCGGCGGATCCTTGCCGATCCGGCCTGTGGCAGTCCTCAACTCATTGCCCACACCGCCTCGGCGTTGGCGCGGCATCGCGAGGAAGCCCTGGCCGCGGGGTGCGTCGACTTCATCGCCAAGCCGGTCGGCTTTGAACGACTCCACCAATGCCTAACCCAGCACCTCGGGGCTGAATTCGAACTCGAAGGCCCCGCACCGCTCGGCGAGGAAATGGAGGCGATCGAACCGCTCCGGCTCAATCTCCCCGCCGGCCTTGCCGATCGCATCTCGCTCGCAGCAGAACTCCACAGCACCACCGCGCTCAAGCGGTGTCTTGAGGACTTGCGACAACTCGGCGACGAGGAACGACGGCTGGCCGAGCACATCCGCCATCGCATGCGCAGCTACGACATGGACGCCATTCAACGCCTGATCACCACCCTCCCTTCCCTCGACGCCGCGGGACGCCCGCCGCAGGTCGCATGAGCGCCCCGAGTTCATCCGCCGCAGCCCCAGCACCGCGAATCCTGCTGGTGGACGACCAACCGTCCAACCTCACCGTCTTGACCGCGGCGCTCGAACCATCCGGCTACGAAATCCTCGCCGCCTCGAGTGGCCTCGCCGCCCTCAAGGTTGCGGAGAGGGCGCGCCCGGATCTCATCCTGCTGGATGTGTTGATGCCCGATCTCGACGGCCTCGAAACCTGCCGCCGACTCAAGGCCTGCGCCGCCACCGCGGACATTCCGGTGATGTTTATCACGGCGCGCACCGAGATGGCGGGGGTGGTGGAG
>CANGMO010000143.1 GCA_947454295.1 Verrucomicrobiota bacterium
AGGTGGCTCGCCGCTCCGCCCATGAACATCTGGATGACCCGCTTGGCCTTGGGTCGAAACTGCGCGGGCTTGCTCGGACCAGTCGCACCGAGGAGCCCTTCCGTGCCGAGCAGGCTCGCCAGCGCGATGCCACCAAGCCCGCCACCGGATCGCCACAGAAAGTCGCGACGCGACTGCGGAACTCCCGCCCGGAGCGAGCCTCGATGGAATGGGGAATGGGGAGTCATGCCTCGGGCCTCAATCGACAAAGGCGAATTCGTTCAGGTTGAGCATCAGCCGGCAGCAATTCGCCAGCCCATGGCTCTTGGCGTAGGCCACCAGCATTTCCCGCTCGTCGGTCGTCGGCGGACGGCCGAGCGCGCGGCGATGACCCCGGACCACCTGCAATGCCAGATCGCCGCCCTCCTGCTGCAATGATTCCGCAAAATGACGCGACATGGTCAGCATCAACGGATTGTTCAGCAACGCGAGCGCCTGCAGGGGCGACACACTTTCGTTGCGCCGCCCCACCTGCATGGAGGGATCTGCGCAGTCGAGCACCGTCAGGAAGGGCTGCTGCTGTGAGCGCACGATGAACCGATACGCCGAGCGCCGGTGCGACTTCGGATCCTCGGGATCGTGCAATTGGTATTCGTAGTGTGGTGAATGCTCGGGCTTCTCCACCACGAAGTCGCGAAAGCTCGGTCCGCCCATGGTCCGGTCCAGCTTTCCGGACACCGCAAGGACCGCATCGCGCACCGCCTCCGCCTCCAGCTTGCGGCGATTCTGCCGCCACAGCAGGCGGTTGTCGGAATCGATCGCCATGGCAACGCGGGTGGAGGCATCGACCGTCGACACCTGCCGGTAGGTCGCGCTGGTCACAATCAATTTGTGCAGTGCCTTCAACGACTGCCCGCCATCCCGAAACTCCACGGCCAACCAGTCGAGCAATTCGGGATTCGAGGGCAATGAGCCCATGCGGCCGAAATCATTCGGCGTCTCCACCAGGCCGCGGCCAAAGTGATACTGCCACACCCGGTTCACGATGGAGCGCCAGGTGAGTGTGTTGCGCGAATCCGAGATCCATCGCGCCAGACGGGCCCGCCGCTCGCCCTCGGGATGATCAGCAATCGAATCAAATCGCGCCTCCAGCGATTCAAAGCAGCGCAAGGTTCCCGGCCCCACTTCGCGGCCCGCGTTCAGCAAGTTGCCGCGCGGCAGCATCCGCACCGGCCTCGGCTTGCCGCCCTTGCCACCGGTTCCCTGAAAGGCGCCGGATCCCGTGTGGACCGCGCCGACATACGCGATCGATTGCGACGGCAATACCGAGCGCAACTGCTTCACCTCGGTGAGACCTTGGGCAATTCCCTCCAACTCGCGCTTCGCCTCTTCCGAGGTGGCAGATGCCCACAGTTGCGTTCGCGTTTCCCGAAGTTTCGCCAATTCAACGCCCCCGGTTGCACCGCCACCGGGAAACGCACCGTCCGTGAGATTCGCCTTCTGCCAGCGCACCGGGGCTTCGATGGAATCGAGCGCCGTCACGGCGGCTCCCAGCGCGACGTTCCTGGCATCGGCCGAAAGTACCTCCAGCTCCGCGAGGGAGAAGATGAAATCGTCCTGACGTGGCGCGAGGCGGGTGGCCGTCACGCGGACGAATCGACCAACGCGGCCGGCCGCATCATGGCTCTGAGCCTTTACCCCGGGCTTGGGCACGTCTTCGTTCGTCTTGTCGGCGATCAGCCCCACACCCCGCGTGAACGCGGCATCCTCGGCCGCCTCGATCCGATAGCGCAGCGGGAATCCAAAGCCGTCGCCGATGTTGTTGTAATCGTCATGCGCCGGATGCAGCACCACCCGGCTGAGCGGCGTCGGCTTTCCAAGGTCCACCTGCACCCACTTGATGGCGTCCTGCCGGGTCTCGATGGCGCTGTGGAATCCGAAGGCATCCCCCGATTTCGCCGCCTTTTCGCCGGTGGCAATCCGTGCATCTAGTTCGGTCAGCGGCGCTCCCGCGCGCGCGGCGATGGCCTGCTCCAGCTGCTGCTTTCGCGAGCTGAGTTCCTGCTGACGCGCATCCAGTTGACGACGCTTCGCGGCGACGGCGGGGTCGATGTCGTACTTCTGATCCGCCCGGTCCACCGCGGCAAACACCGCCTGCAGCCGGTAGTAGTCCTCCTGGGAAATCGGATCGAACTTGTGGTCGTGGCACTGGGCGCACTGGACGGTGAGACTGTTGAACGACTGGATGGCCGTGGTGACCATGTCGTCGCGATCCAGATGGCGCGCCACCTGGCCATCGAGTTTGGACTCGGGAACCTCGGCGTGACCGATCAGGTCCCACGGGCCTGCGGAGATGAATCCCAGCGCTTCGAATCCATCGCGCGTTCCCGGATAAAGAACGTCCCCCGCCAACTGTTCCTCGACAAAGCGGGCGTAGGGCTTGTCGGCGTTGAAGCTTCGAATGACGTAATCGCGATACGGCCACGCGTTGGGTCGGGGCTGATCCTTGTCGTAGCCGTGCGTCTCACCGTAGTGCACGACATCCAGCCAATGCCGTCCCCAGCGTTCACCGTACTGGGGCGAGGCCAGCAACCGATCGACCACGCGCTCGTAGGCACCGGGGGAGGCATCGGAAACAAAGGCCTCGATCTCCAACGGCAACGGCGGGAGGCCGGTGAGATCAAAGGCAAGGCGGCGAATCAGGGTCCGTCGATCCGCCTCCGGCGACGCGTGCAGGCCCTGCTTTTCGAGCCCTGCGAGAATGAACCGGTCAATCGGCGTCCGAACCCGCGCGGCATTGTCCGCTGAAACCGACGGCTCCGCGGGACGGGTCAGCGGGCGGAAGGACCACCAGTCGAAGTTCTCCGTCTTGGACCTCGCGGCGGAGGGTGTGCCGGTGACGGCGGCGACCGACTCGAACGAAATGACAGCCGGGAGGGACGCGAGCGCGGCGCAGCAACCCGCGAGCAGGGCCCGGCCCAGTCGCGAGGAACGGAATGTGGTGCGCGCGTGCATCGAATGCGGGCCAGGGGCGTTGGGTTGGGAATTCCAGACCCGGGCGCCACGTGGTATATTCGATGCGTTCCTAACCTTCCCCGCAAAAAAAGTCATCCCGGACGCGGAAAAAATCCGTCGTCCGGGATGAAGAGAAAAACAGCGGCTCAGCGAACACCGGTCAGGCAGAGCAGGAAGAAGCGACCCACGCGACGCGGGAACGACGGCAGCTCAGGCACCGGCTGGAGATTCGGCACCGAGGAACCCTTGGGCTGGGCGAAGGCGATTTTCGAGCGGAGGATCAACGTGCCGAGGCAGAGATCGGCGAGCGGGCACACCACGTTGAAATTCTTGTGCATGTACCGATGATGCAGGATGTGGTGGCCGTTGAGGCGAAAGAAGATTCCGGAGCGTTCCACGGCGCGCTTGCGGGGGAGATGCATGCACCAGTGCAGGTACTCGTAGGTGGCGAAGTAGCAGACCGTGGCCACCGCGGCGCCGGCCCAGATGGCCCAGGAATGGGTCAACCAGGCGGCCAGGATGAAGGGCGACTGGCACAGCAGAACCAGGATCGGACCGTTCCACCAGGCCATGGGGATGGTCCACTTGTCCTTCTCCTCGATGAGGTGGTAAGTCTCGTCCGCCTTGAAGATCTGATGATGGACCAGGGCATGCGCCTTGAAGGGATAATCGAAGCCACCGAGCGGCTTGTGCATGACGAAGCGATGGAGCGTCCATTCGAAAAACGACGACCACGCAACGGCGGCGGTGAATGCCAGCGCCGACCAGAACAGGAATGAATTCACGGTTCCCGAAGTTTGTGCACCAGCACCCCACCCTCGGACAAGGCGAAAGGTGGGAAATCGCGGCAAGGATTTCCCGGTTCCGGGAAAGGTTGAAGGGGTGAAACGTGAAGGGTTGAAGCGTGAAGGGTTGAAGGGCTGAAGGCGCGAAGCATCCGGAGGAGATTCCAAGACATGGCGTCGATCACCCCCACGACTCTTCCACTGAAAATAGCCCCGGCCTTCAGGCCGGGGATCACGCCCGAAGAAAACCACGAGTCCCGGAGGGACGACAGAACCACCCCTCTACCGTCCCTTCAGGACTCCGCAAAACAACCCATATGGAAACCCCGGCCTGAAGGCCGGGGCTATTTTCATGGGAAGGTGGGGCCGAGCTGCCGCTCGGCCGTCACTTCACAACGACCAGCGTCAGCGCCGTCGTTGCCCGCGACGCAACTCGTCCACCCGGCCAAATCGATTCCAAACGTTGGCACCTCCACGCCCCCCTTCGTTCCGCTGAGGCGGAACGGACAATTACGGCGCCGCGGCAGCAGCGCCCCACCTTGTCACCTACTCACTTCGGATTCCCCGCGGCATCCAGCTCCGTTGGCGTCACAAACACATAGAGGCGCTTCTTGTAGGTGCTGGTCGAATCCGAGCGGAACAATCTTCCCAGCAACGGCACGTCACCCAGCACCGGTACCTTGTCTTTCACCCGCACGGTCTCGGTCACCAACGGTCCACGCAACGCGAGCGTGCCGCCCAGCGGGAAGGTGGAGTCCGCAATCGCCACGCGGATGCGGACGTGCGGAATGGGAATAATGCCCTTCAACGGCTTCCCGCCCGGCTGCGCGGCCGCCACGCTTTGACCCTTTGGATCATCGTATCCGAGAAACTCGGTGACCTTCGCAGTGAGATGCATGCGCAGGGAATCTCCTTTGAGGCTGGGAAGAAACTCCACCGAGGGTCCGAGATCCACCGTCCGGGTTTGATACTGCACCGCCGCCTTGTTGGTGGAGGATCCGGACGCCGCCTTGACGTCATCGACGAGGGTTTTCGTTTCGGTGACTGCCACCTTTGTTTTCTGGCCGGACACGGTCACGACCTTCGGCGCTGTCAGCAATTCCGTGCCCGGCTGAGATTCGAGCCGCATGAGCAGGGCCTTGAATTGCTCCGGTGTGAGTTCCGCCCGTTCGCCGATGGTGCGCAGCAGGTCCACGCGGTACCGGTTGTCCTGCGAGGTCGCAAGTGAAGACCCCAGTTCGCGAGCCGATCCGGCTTCGATCACCGACGCTTCGTTGGTGGAGTTCCCGAAGATCCAATCCAACCCCAACCCGCTGATGTTCGATTCCCTCACCTCGGCAAACTTGATCTCAACTTCAATCTTACGCGGCCCGGCGGTCGTGGACGGAGGGGCGGCAAGTTTGGAACCAGCCGGTGCGGGTGCCGGGAACGGAGAAACGGATTTTGAAGGTGCGGTGGCGTGTTCGAGCTCAGCCTCCAGCGCATTCTGCGCCTGCACTGCTTCGACTACTTTGGGGTGTCGCTCGCGGTATTTCGTTCTCAGCTCCCTTAGATTGTCTTCCGACTGCTGAAGCCGGGTTCGGAGTTCGCGGATGTAGTTGGCCTGCTTCACCGGGTCGGCCTCGCGGAGGGCGATGTAGGTGGTGTGCTCGTACACACCGCCCGGAGCTTCAACTCCAGGAGAACCAGGGGCTGGTTTCGCGAGGGGCCGGGTTTCGAGTTCCGACGCAATGGGGCTGCTTGTCAACAGCGCTAGAGCCTGTCCGAGGCGGTCGAGATCGGGAAATGAGGCGCGGACAAAAAGCGTGCCCAGCTGTTCTTGAAAGAATACGGCGTTTTGACCCTGCGGAGCGACGTTAGTGGTGGATCCCGGGGTGGGTTTGAATTCCGGAAACACCACTCCCTGCTCGGCGCAAAAGGCCCGCACCTCGGCCTGGACATCGTTGTAGATCGCGGTGTTTCCCGCCTTCTCGCGTCGGCTTCGGATCAACGCGAGGAACGTCGGTGGATCGAGATGGAACTCCCGTGTGCGGAGCGGCCATTTGCCGGAGGCGATCTTGCGGAAATCGATCTCGTCTCCATTCAGCATCCATTCCACCGGGGTTGTGCAGTTGTCGGTAATCATCTCCAGCACGTGGGTCAGCGGGCCGGAGCCCATGTGGAGCGGTTGCCCAGTTTGGAGTCCCGGCGTGGCCACCGTGACGCGCAGACTCTTTTTCTCAGGGTCTGCGTCGCGAATCCTAGACTGAAGTTTTGCGGCAACGTCTTCCAGCGGTCCCTCCGGAATGGAAAGAAACGGCAGGGTGATTGCATCGAGTTTGTTCGTTCCGATGCGACTGGTTTCCTTCCGCTTTATGAGCGGAAAAGGGATTCGATCAATCTGATCCAGCGTCGACCGCGGAGCACGAACTG
>CANGMO010000144.1 GCA_947454295.1 Verrucomicrobiota bacterium
CCGCCTTCTCGTTCCTGCTCGCCATCACGATCGTGGTGCTCTCCCCCGCCCGTCCGCTCTGGCCGGCAACCAGCGTGCTCGAACATCTCCGGGCCCGACACGATTCTCCCACGCTGACCAAGGCGGCGGTCACCTTCGACATCTACTCCCGGCGCTGGGATCACCTGGCGCCCCTGCGCACCGCCATTCCGGATTCCGAACGGAACGTCGGCTACACGGGATGGGATGAATCCGAAACCTCGCTCTGGCGCCCCTTTGATCGTCGGCGCGTGCTGCACGTCACGGCGGCCGACACCGCCGAACGGCTGCGGGCCCGCGGATTGAAATTCCTCTGCCTGTCAACAGACACCGCACCGTGGATCCTGAATGCGTCACTCGACGAATGGGTGCGCGGGGTTCGGGGAACGGTCGTGCTGAAGACCAAGCTGCGCCTGCGCGTCAGCGGGGAGCCGATCGAGTGGTGGGTGGTGCGGCTCGATTGAGCCTGGATCCGGCCCTGAAAGCGGAGTTCAACCGCAGAGGGATGCGGATGAACGCAGGTCCAGATGAGTTTTGTCGTGACGAATGAGCAGCAGCTCCTTCCCACCCGCGATCGATCGAAGTGGCGCTCGCGCCACTTCGGCATTCCGCCGCTTCAACCCTTCGGCACTTCAACGCTTCAACAACCAACCACAGCTTGAAGCTTCCGTTCTCCAACCGATCAACGTGACTGGGAAGTCCGCGAATCCGCGACGCCCACCGGCGCGAGACGACGACGCAGACACCAGCCCACGCCGACCAGGTCATAGATGCCGCGCCACACGCGGTTCCACACCCCGTACTTGCTCACGCCGGCCACGCGCGGGCGGTGATTGACTGGAATCTCCAGGCAGCGATTTCCGCCAGCGGCCACCAGGATTGGCAAAAAGCGGTGCAGGCCGTTGAAGGGAAAGAGTCCGGCGATCGCGGAACGCTTGAACGCGCGCAGCGCGCAACCGGTGTCGGCAAAGTCGTGTCCCAGAGCCCAGCTGCGGGCCGATCGCGCCACGGCCGAGGACATCTTGCGCACCCAGGAATCCTGGCGATGGGCGCGGCGTCCGCTGACGAAGTCCAGGTCGGACAACATGCCCAGCATGCGCGGCAGTTCCGCGGGATCGTTCTGGAGGTCGCCGTCCAGCGTGCAGAGGAACCGCCCCTCGGATCCGGTAATGCCCGTCCAAACGGCAGCGCTCTGACCGCGGTTTGATTGATGCCGCAGGCCGCGCACGCGTGGATCCGCGGATTGGGATTTCAAGATCTCGGACCACGTCCCATCGGTGCTGGCATCATCCACCAGCACGATTTCCCAGGGCCGCGTCTCCTGGGCGAAGACACGAACCAATTCGGCGGCCAGCGGCGCGATGTTCTCCTGCTCGTTGAACACCGGAACGACGATGCTGATTTCGACGGGCACGGGGAAAGCCTACCGAAAGACCGAAATCAAATACAGGCCGGAACTCAGCGCCGAGGGATCGACCACAGATGGACACCGATGAACACCGAGTATGCGGCGCAGAATGAGAGAACGCCGAAGACGGCCCGATTGAAGGGGGCAACCTATCGCCGCACCCCGGATCAGCATCGTTCCCACCAGTGTCCATCTGCGGTGCCCCCTCCGCCAGGGAAGCGCTCAGGAAGGGTCTCCGCCAGAAGGCAGGGGACGGCGCATCTGCACCACCTCGTCGCGCAGCTGCTTGGCCAGCACCTTGCGATCCGCCCCCGCGGGCCGGGCCGGGCCATAGGTCACCCGCGCATCGAGTCGCCGCGCGGAGAGCAGATTGAGGAAGTGCGGCAGGAAGGTCATGTCACGCCAGTACGCCACATCCGCGGCCACCGTTCCCTTTGAAATCGCGTAGTCCAGCGACACCGGCGCCACCTGCCATCCGGCCTCCACCGCGGGAGCGAGCAACGACGGGCGGAACGGCAACACGTCGTCCCCGCCGGAACTGGTTCCCTCCAGGAACACCACGACCGGAATTCCGTGCCGGGCGACCTCTTCAAACTGCCGGATGACCCCGGTCAGCTCGCCCTTCTTCTCGCGCTGCAGATACAGCGTGCCACCGCCGGTGGCCAGCCTCCCCACCACCGGCCAATTGCGGACCTCCGCCTTCGAAACAAACACCACCGGCGTGGTGGAGGCGAGGGTCACGATGTCGAGATACCCCATGTGGTTCGCGCCGTAGATCTGCGCGACGGGAATGTCACCCTGGTGGACGACATTCCAGTTCATGAGACGGCAGAGGATGCGGGCGTGCCGGTGGGTCCACTCGGCGCGGCGCCGGTAGTCGCGGGTGCCTGAAGCGGTTTCGAAGGGCGTGACGGTGCGCGACAGGTCCCGGAGGGCTGCCGTGCTGAAGCGGGCGAAGCGGAGGAGTCGGACCGGAAGCCGGACCGGGTGAAGCGCCATGCCCCTACCCTATCAGACGTCGGGCCGACGCGGGAAGCGCCTCGATGTCCATCCAGGTGAGGAAATCGATGGTCTTGAACTCCCGATCGATCGCCGGCGGACCGCAGATGGCCGCGCCGAGTGACAGATACGCCCTCAGGAGTTTGGGAATCTTGGGCGCGCTTGGGGCCAGCTGCTCCATGTCGCAGCGGAAATGCTGCAGCGGAAAGGTGCGAAGAGCCGGCTCAACCAGATGACGCCCACTCAACTCAAAGAACGCGGCGGCCCCTTCGGCGGGGTCTTGCGAGGTCAGTGAGCTGCACCCGACCAGATACCGCGCTCCATGATTGCGGGCGTATTCGGCAATCCCCCGCCACAGCAGGCCCAGCACCGCCAGGTTGCGATGATCGCGATGCACGCACGCGCGGCCCAGTTCGATCATCCGGGAGCGGTGCGGCTCGTAGGGGGTGAAATCGAATTCCAGCGCCGAATAGTAGCCGAGATTGGCCGCGGCGGTCGCCCCGGTCTGCAGCCGGTAGGTCCCCACCACATCGCCGCTTCGAAAATCCTCGACCAGCAGGTGATCGCAGATGGGATCAAACGCATCCGCGTCGCGCAGCGTGGTGTACGAGTGCTCGAGCCCTTCGTTAAGTTCCAGGTTGAAGACCAGGAACCGTAGTGCCTGCGCCGCCTTGATGTCCGCGTCGGCGCGGGAGAGGCGAAGCCGGTAGGGTGATTCCAAACCGAGACGCCCCAGCACGCGCGAACCGATGCCGGTCGCGACGGAGGGGGACATGGTCTGGGGACCCGAACCAATCATGACAGCGTTCATAGCTGCGGAAATCTCGCAGGGCAAGCCTCGGAAGGCTCGTGACCTTGCGGGAACAACTGCAAAAGCCGGGTGACCGACAGGTCACAAATCGCGGCAAACCATCCGCAAGACCTCACTCTCAGCGAGAGGCGTCTCCCACCGTCGTGTGGCGAATGTCTTTGGCTTCGTACAGATACACCGCCTCCTCCGCGATATTCTTGGCATGATCCGCAATGCGCTCGATGGCCTTGCTGATGGTCATGAGATGCAGGCACCGGGTGATGGTGGTCGGCTTCTCAATCATGTAGCTGGCCAGTTCGCGATGCAGCTGCTTGTTGAGGGCATCCACGCCCTTGTCTCGCGGAATGACCTGTCGCGCGCGCTCGGTGTCGCCCGAGGTAAACGCCCCCAGGGCATCGCGCAGCATCTCGATCGCCATCTGCGCCATGCGGGGGATGTCCACATACGGCTTGAGCTGGGGCTCGGTGTTCAACTCCACCGATCGGCGGGCAATCGTTGTCGCCTCGTCCCCCACCCGCTCCAGATCCCGGGCGATTTTGCTGGCGCAGATGATCAGCCGGAGCTGGCTCGCGAGCGGCGCCTTGGCCAGGAGTCGGATCGCATCCTCATCCACCTCGATCTCAAGCCGGTCCACGGCATCATCGTCCTCTTGAACCAGCCGCGCCAGATCGTCATCCCGCTCCACCAGCGCCCGGATCGAGCGCGTGACCGCGGATTCAGATCGGCTCGCCATCACCAGGAGCTTGTCCTTGAGGGCGGAGATTTCTTCGTCGAAGTGGCTCATGTGGGGAGGTCGAAGGTCGAACGTCGAAGGTCGAAAGTCCAGTGGCGGCGGATCAGCCGAAGCGGCCGGTGACGTAGTCCTCGGTCCGTTTGTTGGCTGGATTGGTGAAGATCTTCGACGTGGTGTCAAACTCCACGAGTTCGCCCAGGTAGAAAAACGCCGTCTCGTCCGAGATGCGGGTCGCCTGCTGCATGTTGTGGGTGACGATGACGATGGTGAACTCCTTCTTGAGGTCGAGGATCAGATCCTCAACGCGCGAGGTCGCGATCGGATCCAGGGCGCTGGCGGGCTCGTCCATCAGGATGATTTCCGGGCGGATGGCGATGGCCCGTGCGATGCACAGACGCTGCTGCTGGCCGCCTGAAAGCCCGAGAGCGCTGGTATGGAGGCGATCCTTGACCTCTTCCCACAACGCGGCGCCGCGCAGGGAGCTCTCCACAATTCCGTCCACCTCCGACTTGGCGCGGACGCCGTGGAGGCGAAGCCCGTAGGCAATGTTCTCGTAGATGGTCTTGGGAAACGGATTCGACTTCTGGAAGACCATCCCAACCCGTTTCCGCAGCTCGATGACATCCACATCGGAGGCGTAGATATCCTCGCCACCAATGCGGCAGTCGCCGGTGATGCGGACGCCGTCGATGAGGTCGTTCATGCGGTTGAAGCACCGCAGGAAGGTGGACTTGCCGCAACCGGAGGGGCCGATGAAGGCGGTGACCACCTTGGGTTTGAGGCGGATGGAGATCCCCTTCAGCGCGCGCGTCGCGCCGTAGTGGAGATCGAGATTCCGGGTCTCAATGAGGGCGGCAGGCTGGGAGCCGGCGCCGGCGCTGGCCGTGGATTGCTGTTGGATGGCAGACATGTCGGGACGGCGAAAGGCGGTTCAGTGTCCGGCCCGCATCGCCTTGCGCATGCGGGCGCGGGCGACGATGCCGACGGCGTTGAGTGAAAAGGTGAGCAGCAGCAGGACCAAGACCGTGGCGTAGAGAATCGGACGGGTCTTCTCGATGTTGTCGGATTGCGTGCTGAGAACGAAGGCGTGGTAGCCGAGATCCATGAACTGGTCGGTCAGGTGCGTCGGCAGGTCCGCCATGTAATATGCCGCCCCGGTAAACAAGATCGGAGCCACCTCGCCGGCCGCGCGGCTCACGGCCAGGATGCCACCGGTCAAAATGCCCGGGAGCGCATTGGGCAGGACAATCTTCACGATGGTCTCCAGCTTGGTCGCCCCGAGCGCCAGACTCGCCTCGCGCAATCCGGGCGTGATGGCCTTCAGGGATTCCTCGGTGGCCACGATCACCACGGGAAGCGTCATGATCGACAGCGTCAACGACGCCCAGACCAGCGCCGGCTGGCCGTAGTGGGGACCGACCTGATGGGTGATGGTGTCCAGATTCTTGCCGATGAAGTTGATGAAGAACCCAAGCCCAAAGAGGCCGAACACGATCGAGGGAACGCCAGCCAGATTGGCGATGGCCGCGCGAATCACGCGGGTGTAGGGGGAACCGGAAGCGGCGTACTCGGTCAGGTACACCGCGGTGATCACCCCGACGGGAATGACAAAGAGGGTCATCACCAGCACGCGGATCGTCGTGCCCACGATCATCGACAGCACGGCGGCCGACTGCGGCTCGAAGAAGTCCTTGCGCGGAATGGTGGACACGAACCGCCACGAAAGCCCCGGAAGGCCGTGGACCAGAATGTCGGCCAGGATGGCGATGAGGAACAGAATGATCGACACCGTTGCGGCACCAGTCAGCACGGTCCCAATGGAGGCGGTCCAGTCGATGCGGCGTCCGCGGAGGCTGCGGCGCACCGGCGCGGTATCAGGATTCGAGGGGTTCATCATCGTCCCTCCCGTCCCCGACGGAGCCGGTGCATGACCTGCTCGCCGACGAAGTTGGTGATGAAGGTCACGCCGAACAGCAGCGTTCCCAGGAGAAAGAGAATCCGGTAATGCGGCCCACCCGACACCGCCTCGGCCATCTCCGCGGCAATGGTGGCAGTGAGGCTGCGGGTGGAGTCGAAGATGTTCCACGACACCACGCTGGCGTTTCCGCTCGCGATGAGCACCACCATGGTCTCGCCGATGCAGCGGCCGAATCCCAGGATGATGGCGGCAAACACCCCTGGGGCGGCGGCGGGCAGCACGATTTGAAACGCGGTCTGC
>CANGMO010000145.1 GCA_947454295.1 Verrucomicrobiota bacterium
GGCGTCTCGGCGAGGATGCTGGCCATCATCTCCGGCACGTCGATTTCCCGCAGGCGCTTGTAGAACATCATGAGCACCTTGCCGTCGAGCGGCATGGACTCGTCGTAAAGGAACACCTCCGCGTTCACTCCCATGTTGTAGGGATCGCGAAACCGGTCGTCGCGCTGCGGCCGGCCGTCGAACTGGAACGGCAGCACGGCGTGGTAAGGGGCGGGGACCGGTGCCGATTCGGCCGCGGTGCCATCGAGTCCGCCCGCCGCGGCGATCGCCTGTCGCAACACGGAAATCCCGCGCTGGGCCGCCACCCGGTCCTCCGGTGAAACCAGGACGCTCACCGCCTTCATGCCGTACTCGATCATGTCATCGAGATCCATCAGGGCGAATCGGAGGACGCGTCGGGTGGGCTGGTCGGCCAGGGTGTGGGTGTCGGCGCTGTGCCGGCGCAGCGTCTCGCGCAGGAGAGGGAGTGCGACTTCGTACAGGCCCAGAACCAGGGCAGGGGTCGAGGGGGTGGCGAGCAGTTCGTCAAAAAACCGTTCGAGCCCCGCGTGTGGAATCTTGTCCAGGCCCAGCGGCGGTTCCCGCATCTCCCCGACGCGAGACCGCAGCGCGGCGACCTGCTCGGCGCAGAGGTGGGCGTGCAGGCTGAAGGCCATCTTCAACTCATAGATCGGCTCGGCGGTGAGTCGAGCGATGAAGATCTGATGCAGCCGCTTTAGCGCGTAGTGATGGCATTTAAGCCGGCGGACGCTCTCCTCCACGGACAATCCGGGGCGCCCGGCCTCGACCAACGTGCCGAGCCCCGCCAGCGGCGGCAGGCCGCGGTAGGTTTGGTACGCCTCGAGTCGGCGTTCGACGACGGCGTCGGGTTGGCGGGAATCGTCATTCATGGCGGCGAGACACCTAGCGTCTTCGGGCGATGCCGACAAACCTGCTGTTGGGGAAACGTGGAGACCGACCCGGAACCCGGCCCTTTTCATCCTCGTCCCGCCGGCTATGCTCGTCGGACATGTCCGCCTTCGAACTCGTGTCCCAATATGCGCCGGCCGGTGATCAGCCGACGGCCATCCGACACCTGACGGATGGGCTGCTCCGCGGGGAGCCCCACCAGGTGCTGCTGGGCGTCACGGGATCGGGCAAGACGTTCACGATCGCCAACCTGATCCGGAACGTGAACCGGCCAACGCTGGTGCTGTCGCACAACAAGACCCTCGCCGCCCAGCTGTACGCCGAGTTCAAGGCATTCTTCCCCAACAACGCGGTCGAGTACTTCGTCAGCTACTTCGACTTCTACCAGCCCGAGGCGTACATCCCGCGCACCGACACCTTCATCGAGAAGGACAGCAGCGTGAACGAGGAGATCGAGCGCCTGCGCCTCTCCACCATGAATTCCCTGCTGAGCCGGCGAGACGTGATCGTGGTGGCGAGCGTGTCGTGCATCTACGGCATCGGCAGCAAAGACGACTACGAGAGCATGGTCATCCCGCTGCGTGTCGGGCAGTCGATCGCCCGCAATGCCCTGCTGGAAAAACTGGTGGGCATCCAGTACGCCCGAAACGACTACGACCTCACGCGCGGCAAGTTCCGCGTCCGGGGCGATGTGGTTGAACTTCATCCGGCGTATGCCGAGGACGCCCTCCGCATCGAGTTCTTTGGCGACGAGATCGAACGGTTCACGCGGTTCGATCCGCTGACCGGCGAGGCGCTGGAATCGCTCCAGGCGGTGAACATTTTCCCGAGCAAGCAGTTCGCGACGCCGCAGGAGAAGATCAACCGGGCGCAGATCACGATTCGCGAGGAGTTGGGTGATCGCATTGCGTGGTTCGAGAAGCAGGGCAAGCTGCTGGAGGCCCAGCGCATCAAGATGCGGACCGAGTTCGATCTCGAGCAGCTGCAGGAGCTCGGATTCTGCTCCGGCATCGAGAATTACTCGCGCCACATCGCGGCCCGGCCGGCGGGATCCCGTCCCGGCGTGCTGCTGGATTTCTTCCCGCATGACTACCTGATGGTGATCGACGAGTCGCACACCACCCTGCCGCAGATTGGCGGGATGTACGCCGGTGACATGGCCCGCAAGAAGGTCCTCGTGGAGCACGGATTCCGTCTCCCCAGCGCGCTCGACAACCGACCTCTGGCCTTTGACGAGTTTCGCAAGATTGGCGGGCAGGCCCTGTACGTCAGTGCAACTCCGGGGCCGACGGAAATGGAGTGGGCCGGCTCGAAGAACGTCGCCGAACAAATCGTGCGCCCCACCGGATTGGTTGACCCGGAGGTGGTATTGCGACCGCTGTCCGGCCAGATCGATGACCTGCTCAACGAGGCCCGGGAACGGGTCGAGCTTGGGGAGCGGGTACTCGTCACCACCCTCACCAAGCGGACCGCCGAGGAGCTTACCGACTACCTCCGAGACCTCGGCGTGAACGTGCGGTATCTGCATAGTGAGATCGACGCCATTGAACGCGTCGAAATCCTCCGCGCGCTTCGCAAGGGCGAGTGCGATGTGCTGGTGGGCATCAACCTGCTTCGCGAGGGCCTGGATCTGCCCGAGGTGTCGTTGGTGGCCATTCTGGACGCCGACAAGGAGGGATATCTCCGCAGTGCGACCAGCCTGATCCAGACGGCCGGACGCGCGGCACGGCACCTGAACGGGAAGGTGATCCTGTACTGCGACGTGAAGACGCAGAGCATCCAGAAATTCCTCGCGGTGACCGAATACCGCCGCGGCCGTCAGTTGGCCTACAATGCGGCGAACGGCATCGTTCCGCGCAGTGTGACCCGTGGGATTGAGGAGGGGTTGAGCAGTGCAGGTTCTGGACGCGCGGCAGTTTCGGGGGCGATCCGCGAGACCATGGAACACCTGGATGTTTCCGAGACGCTGCGGGAGCTAGAGTCGGAGATGGTCGAGGCGGCCCAGGCGCTGCAGTTTGAGAAAGCGGCGCTGCTGCGAGATCAGATCCGCGAGCTCAAGATGCGAACCGGTCTCGAAGCCGGCGGGGCGACTCCGCGGGTGGGCGGCCGGAAGTCACGGGCGCGAAAGGGAAGGTGACCCGGATCTTTCGGAGAGAACCTCTCCGAAAGCTACGCGTTGACCATGGGGACCTTCGCGGCGGAGGCGCGGTCGAGGAGCGTCTGGTGCATGGCTGGCGTCCAGCCCTCGGTGAGATAGCGGAAGATCCAGTTGTTCTGCTGGCGCAGGCGTCGGTAGGACTGCGCGAGGTCGAGGACCATGGTGATCCGCCGGTTCGGACAGTTGAGCTCGCCGACGTCGTGGGTGGCCACTTCCTGGAAGCCCATCACGCGCGTGTGGAATCCGTGCGGGTTGTGCTGCTCGCCTTCGAAAATGTCGGTGATGTAGTGGGTCCATCCGCGGTGGATGGTGTCGGCCACGGCCGCACGCATCAGGGCGACCACGGCGAGCAGGTTGCGACGAAATTCGGGCAGCACGGCAAACCGGCCGATTTCGGCAATCCGGTTATGCTTGAGAAAGGCCTCGAGATCGAACCCGCGGTTGCGCATCTGGAATCCGTAGGCGCGGTATTCCTCCAACGGCACCTCGTACAGCACCCGCAACACGCCGACCGGGCGCGATTCCGCCAGCACAACAAACCACGAAACGCCGGAAGCTTCGTGGTCGGCGCTGGAGACGAGCTTCTCGTCCTGCCGGATCCACTGCTTCTCATCGCGATAGATGGCCCGCATGACTTCCAGGGCAAGAGTGCGGCCCTGTTCGTCCTCCACGCGGATCACCCGAAACTCAGTCTTCGTCGAAGGCATACTTCGTGCGTCTTCCTTGAGCCTGCCATCGTTTTCCGGAAAGTGTCGAGATGGCGGTCATGATTTCGTGGTGCTTTTGTCGGACCGCTTCCGCAGATGTTTCCGATTCGTTGCGTGACGCACTCCCGGAAATTGGAGCGCCGAAGTGCACCGAAAACGGGGCGCGGTCGGAAATCGTGCGCCCCGTCGCGTTCGAATCAAATCGAATGCCGCCGGGAACGACCCGGACTCCCGTGTCGACTGCGAGCTGTGCTGCTCCGTGATATCCACGCAGCAATTCCGTCGGGTGCCGATTGGTGGTGCCCTCGGGAAACACGCCGACGCATCGCCCGTGTTGCAGTCGTCGCGCGGCCTCCTCGAAGGGGGGAAGGGCACCGGCGTAGCGCGATTTGAAGCGGTTCAGAAAGGCCGGCCGTGCGGCTTTCCGCGTGACCACGATGGGATCGTGCGCGCGAATGATGCCGCCAACTGCGGGGATCATCAGGAAATTCCAATCGGCCATGAAATGCACCATCCGGCCTCCGCGGTGAAAACAAAGCCACGTGGGCACCAGAATGGCCTCCGGCCGCTGGCTATGGTTCAGCACCAGCAGGAACGGATCGGCCGCGGTGGCGATGTGTTCGAGTCCGTGGAAGGAGCGGACGTGTCCGTGAAAGACCGTCAGGATGGACCGGCACAGGAGTCGAATTCCCGGTTGATCGGCCAGGTGTGGCAACGGCGTGCGCCACAGGGTGGTGATATCGGGGATTCCCGGACGATCGCCCCGGGGCGTCGAACGCTCCGGCGTGTTCATGGCCTCAGAGGGATTTCAGCACCTTCGCCGCGGCGCGCACCGTGGAATCGATGTCCTCGGCGGTGTGGGCGGTCGACAGGAAGCCGGCCTCAAACTGGGAAGGTGCGAGGTAGATGCCCTCGGCGAGCATTCCGTGGAAGAACTTGGCGAACCGGGCGCGATCGGAGCGCATGGCATCGGCGAGATTCCACACCGGGCCTTCGGTGAAGTAGCCGCAGAACATCGAACCGATTCGCTGCCACGTGACGGGAACTCCGGCCAGGCGTGCGGCGTCGGTCATGCCGGCCTCCAACTGCAGGCCGAGGGTTTCCAGGGTGCGGTAGGCATCGGTGGACTCAAGTGCGTCCAGCGCGGCCTGGCCGGCGGCCATGGCGAGCGGATTGCCGCTGAGGGTTCCCGCCTGATAGACCGGCCCGAGCGGCGCCAGATGGTCCATGATGTCGGTGCGTCCGCCAAAGGCGCCGACAGGCAGTCCGGCACCGATGATCTTGCCGAAGCAGCTTAGATCCGGGGTGAGGCCAAACCGTTCCTGCGCGCCACCCTTGGCCAGGCGGAAGCCGGTCATGACCTCGTCAAAGATGAAAACGGTACCGTGTTCGCGACAAAGCTTCGTGAGCAGGTCGTAGTAGCCGGGCTTCGGCAGGTAGAGGCCGGCATTGGCGGGCACGCCTTCGACGATCAGGGCTGCGATTTCCTTGCCGTGTGCGGCGAAGGCGGCGGCGACCGCGTCCGGATCGTTGAACGGCAGCACGAGCGTGTGCCGGGCGAAATCGGCGGGCACGCCCGCGCTGTCCGGATTGCCGAAGGTCAGCGCTCCGGATCCGGCCTTCACCAGCAGGGAGTCGGCGTGGCCGTGATAGCAGCCGTCGAACTTGATGATCTTGTCGCGCCGGGTGAATCCGCGTGCCAGCCGGATGGCTGACATGCAGGCCTCGGTGCCGGAATTGCAGAAGCGAATCTTCCCCACGCTGGGAACCCACTCCTTCACCCGGCGGGCCAGCGTGACTTCGCCGGGATTGGGGATGCCGAAACTAGTGCCGCGATCCGCGGCAGCCTTCACGGCGTTGATGATCCCGGGATGCGCGTGGCCGAGGATGGCGGGTCCCCAGGTACCCACGTAGTCGAGCAGGCGGTTGCCATCGGCGTCGATGACATGAGCGCCCTTGGCACTGGTGGCGAAGAACGGCGCTCCACCCACCGCGCGGAAGGCGCGCACCGGCGAATTCACCCCTCCGGGAATGTGGTTCAGGGCCTCGGCGAACAGGGCATCAGATTGGGCACGCAGCAACATGCAGCCCCGAGATTACCGCGCCCCACGTCCCGAGGGAACCACCGACCTTCGACTTTCGACCTTGGTGTCACGTCCTGATTTCCGTTTGTCAGGTTTCTGGTGGAGATGCGGGATGTTGGAGGGTGAGGGGGAGCGAAGGTGAGCGTAGCGAACCGAGCGGAGCCGAGGCCTCCGACATCCCAGGTTGCCCGGCTTGGTGAACCTCGGATGGAGTCCGAAGGTTCAATGCGAAGTGGGGGCGGCGCTCGTTGTAGAGCTGCCGGGCCTGCCTTACCGCCGCCCGGGCCTGCTCCTTGGTGTTGAAGTTCCGATCCAGCTCGTAC
>CANGMO010000146.1 GCA_947454295.1 Verrucomicrobiota bacterium
CATCCCTTCAACTGCCGGATTCAAGTTCAAGAGACTAGAACAGGACTGAGTGCTGGGCGGGGTCTTTGAGCATGGTCTCGCGCAGCAGACGCAGGGGCGGGCCGCCGTGGCGGAGCACCTCGTCGTGGAAGCGCTGCAACGAGTACGCGGTTCCTTCCTGATGCTTCCAGTCTTCGCGCAGTTTGAGGAACTGCAGCTTGCCGAGGGTGTAAAAGCAGTAGCCGGGATCAAACGTGCCGCGAATCGCCTCTTGGCGGGCGGGCTTCTCCTCGTAGTGGCAGTTCTCGACGAAGAACTTGGTGGCATCGTCGAGACTCATGCCGAAGCAGTGCATCTGCACGGATGCACAGAGCCGGCACACACGCAGCAGCGCCTCGTCCGACTGCGCGAGCCGATAGCTTGCCGCACGGACACGGTCCTTCGCGGAGGCCCGCGCCGGATCGGCTGGCTGACCAAATCCCTCGGCCAGCAGCATCTGCTCGCTGTAGTGCGCCCAGCCCTCGGCGAACGCATAGCTATAGAAGGCCTTTTGAACCGGTGAGGCGTCGGAGGCGTTGAGCGCGAGGAACTGCACATAGTGCCCCGGATAGGCCTCATGGATGCTCACCACATCGGTGGTGTAGTAGTTGAAGGCGGTCAGCCACTCCTCCTGCTGCGCCGGCGGCCAGTTCGGTTCGACCGGGGTGACGTAGTAATAGGCCTGCGTCGCCTTCTTCTCGAACGGTCCCGGCGTGTCCATGGACGCGAAGCTGGTGGCCCGGAACGGCGGGAGCGTTTCGGTCACCTCGGCGCGCACCTCGCTGGGCATGGTCAGGATGCGGTGATCCACCACGAACTGCCGGATCGCCTCCAGGTTGCGTCGCGTGTCGGCGATCAGTCGATCGGCGGTGGGATGATCGCGCTGGATCCGCTTGAACACCTCGGTGGCGGGTCGGGTGGGATCGACATCCCGAGCCGCCGCCTCGAATCGGGTGGTTTCGGCCTTCAGCTCGCGCATGCCGAGTTCGAGGATTTTTTCCGGCGGAAGATCAATGAGTTCGGTGCCGAGCAGTCGCTGATACAACTCGCGCCCGATGGCGAACTCCCGCGTGGTCGCGGGCAGTCGATGCGTACGCAGCCAGATGGCAAACTCGCGATGCTCACGGGCAGCCGATTTCACCGTCGTCTCAAACCGCGCCAGCACCTCGGCATTGCCGCAGGCACGTCCCGCGGTCAGCACCTCGTTCTCCAAAAAGGCACCGGTGGCGTCGGCAATCTCGATGGCGGTTTCAACCCAGGGACGCGGGAGCACCGGTTCGAGCTGATTGCGGGCGATCGAAAAGACGGTTGGCGCCTGCGACAGGATCGACGTCAGATCGCGCACCCGCTCCACCAGTGGCTTCCAGTCGCGCTTGAGATACAGGCTCACGTCGAGGCTCGTGAGATAGAACATCGGATTCCGCTCTGCCGCACGGACCCCCTCGAATTGCAGGAGGTCCCCATCGATGACGGTTTGCAGCAGGCGCACTTCGCCGTGGCGGCGCGATCCGGGTTTCAGCGCGAGCAACTCGGCATCCAGCCGGGCCCGCAGATCGCGAAGACGGACGGCTTCGGCCCGGAGTTCGGCGCGGGCAGGCAGGCGATACTGGCCATCGAATTCGTGCAGACCGAGGGCGCTCCCCGCCGCAGGTCGGCGCAGATAGTACTCGTGAATGAACTGATTCGAATCAACGACAGCAGGCGTCGACGTTGCCACTGGCGCGGCGGACTGGCGGGATGGCGAACCTGAATTTGCCCCGCAGCCGGCAGCCAGAACCACCAACGCCAACACCGGGAACAGCGATCGTCGCATCATACGCACGTCACCGTATCCGAATCTCCGGGCACGGAAAGACCGATCCGGCACTGCCGCCAACTTCCGGCCGCTTCCTTGCCGACTCCCCGGAGGCCGGTTAAGGTCGGCGATCGTGGCGACTGGATCTCGCATTCACCCCGGACTCGTGGACGGTGGCGAAGCCATGCTCTGGCGGGCCGCTGGGGCGCGCTGGCGCCAGTTGTTCGGCGACTTTGGCCGCCTCGGCGTCAGCTTTGAATGGCATGAACTTTCAGGGGATCGCGACGTCGACTGGGCGCCATCCTTTCATCCCGACAGCCTGGAACTCTGCCTCAACCTGGGCGGTTCGGGAGAGTTGAACCTCGCTGGTGAGGTCCTCCGATTGTCGCCCGGCACCGCGGGTTTCTATCGGCAGGGACGTGACCCCTTCCAGGCGCGACGTCTCAGCGGATCGGCCCACCGGTTCATCACCGTCGAATTCTCATCCGCATTTCTATCGAGCCACCTGCAGGCCAATGCCGACGCGCTGCATCCCGTGGTCCGCGAGTGTCTCACTGGCTCCCGGGATCGCTCCGCGCTCGGGACATTGGAGCCCCTGGGGCCTCGGCATCGCGACCTGGTGGCCAGTCTCCATCAGCCCCCAGTGCTCGCGGCGGCCCAACCGGTCTGGTACCAAGCCAAGGCGGTGGAGCTCATGGGGGAATTTCTGTTTCAGCCCCCCTCTGATCAGGAACTCTTCTGCCATCGACAGCATCGTGTGGCGCGCAGTCGCGTGGAGCGCGCCATGGATCGGATCAAGCAGGATCTCACCGCCCCACCCACGCTGGAGGCCTTGGGACGGGAAGTAGGCTGCAGCCCGTTCTATCTGAGCCGAACCTTTTCCAAGGAACTCGGGGTTACCATTCCGCAGTTCATCCGCCGACTGAGACTCGAACGCGCCGCGGATCTGCTTCGCGAAGGGAAGATGAACGTCACCGAAGTAGCGCTCGAAGTCGGCTACAACAGCCTGAGCCATTTCAGTCAGGCATTTCACCAGCACTTCGGCTGCTGCCCCGGATTGTTCCCCACGGCTACCGCCACCCAGCGCGCATCGCGACGAGCCGGTGACTCAGCGCCATCGCAGCCCGGCCGGTGAATTCAATGCTGCGCCCGGTCTGCAGAAATGCCTCGTAGAGATGGGGCACGGGAGATCCGCCACCGGTAAGCGGTGGCACGGCGGTCAGGATCATCAGCACGTTTCCAAGCCAGATGACCATGGCAGATAGCAGGTACCCTTCACCTGTGATGTCGGTCTGACGGATCCGGAGAATCCAAAGGGTGAGCGTCACGTGGAACCCATACGTGGCGCCCAGTCCGAAGTGAAAAACCGGGTCCACCCAGGGCGCCGGCCAAAACCACCGAACGGTGAGGGCCACGCCGGTGAACAGGGCGGTGTAGAACGGGAAAAAGTACGGAGCAAGGGCAATGAGCGTATTGCTGTGCGAGAGAACCACCTGCCCGCCCTTCGCGGTCGCCCGCAACGATTTCACCCTGGCACCAAACAGAAGTCCCCAAAGAGCGTGAGTGAGTTCGTGACCCACCACGTAAAGCCACACCGGTTTTGGCAGGACCAAAAACACGATTATCCACGCAGCGGTGCCCCCTCCAAAGGCGATCCAAAACTCCGCGGCGGCCACACTGCCCCGGAGGCAGTTCAGAGCGGCGATCGACGCTCCCGTGCAAATCGGCAGGAGCGCCAGCGCGAGGAGCCAGCGTGCAAGTCGTCTCATGACCCGTCAGGAACAGCGATTCCCGGGATTTCAGCAGGCTCGTGGCGGGAATGCCACCGTTCTTCCGCGCCCACAAACACGGATGGATCCATCCAAAGAAAAATGCCTGTCCAGAAGGACAGGCATTTTCAAATTCGAGAGCGTTACTGTTGGGCGATTGCCGCTAAACCGCGCTCTGGATGATGTTCCTGATTGGTTCAGGGAGCGATCACACCGTAGAGACCACCACGGGACGGGGTGTTGGTCGTCGTGGCCTTCGGAGCGGATCCGCCACCGAGGCCGGTCTGCTTGGAACCACTGGAGGTGATGAGGGCGGCGCTGCCGAGGGACTGACGGCCGCGAACCACGGACGCTTCGCGCTCGAAAGCGGCGGCGCGGGCCGGGATCTGGGCGGAGGCAGCAGCGACGATCACGTCAGAGGAGGCCGGGGCGCCCTGCACGGCAGCAGCAACGATGGTCAGCGCGCTGTCCGGAGCAGCTTCAACCGCAGCGGTCACAACAGCGGAAGCAACCTGAGGAGCGGCCTTAACGACGGCGGTGATCACCGGGCCAACCGAAGAGGGATAGGTGCGGGCAGCAGCCAGAACAGCGGCAACAGCAACCTGCTGCTTGTCTTCCTTGGCGGCATGAGCAACGGCCTTGGAAGCGACCGAGGGCATTTCAACCACCTTCGAAGACGCAACGGTCTTGGAAACCTTCTGCAGTTCCGCGGTCCCCAAAGCGAATGCAGGGGCGAGAGTCACGGTGGAAGCAGCGATCAGCGTAACCGCAAACTGTTTCATGGAAGAGGTTTTCATAAGCACTAGATTGAAAAAGATGACCAACGCGGGCGTAGTTATGTCTTAAAGTGATGGGTGAGTCAACGGTTAGTTTTTTGAGGGACGACCATCAATTTTCCTGCACGCAGACTCTGTGCCATTGTCATCCAAGCGAGTCACCCCTTGCACAAATCTGGAGCATTTCCGTATTGGGCCGTCTTCGGAAAAACTTTCTACTGACTTTCGCTGTACCTTAGGGCGGCGAACGCCCGGGGCAAGCACATTTTCGATCGTGGCAAGGGAGCTGCTTCTCTCGTATTCAACTCCCACACCATGATGTTCCCTTCCGTCCTGCAACGCCTCGGCCAGCACAGCGCCCTACTCCTATTGGCCAGCGTGGCGACCTGCCAGGCTGCCGACGACGGTCCGTCGGTAACCGGTCTGGCGGTGGATCCGACGACTCATCGCCCCACGGTCACGTTTGACCCGGCGCCCGCCACGGCCCAATACCAGGTCCTGCGTGCGCCCGGACTCAATCAGCCCTTCGCCGTCGACGCGGGCGGAAGCTTGGATGGGTTTGTCTGGACCGGGACCGGTCTGGCCGACGAGACGGGATTCTTCCGCGTGAAGGCGGTGGAAATCCCAGCGGCGGATCGAGCCGCCACCACGCTGCTTCAACGCATCGCCTATGGCCCCTCGCCCGACGACCTGGAACGGGTTCGCGCCCTCGGCCCCGATCGGTACCTGGCGGAACAGCTCGCGGCGGAATCCATTCCCGACACACTGGACACCAATGCTCCCGGCCCGGTGTGGCGAAAGGTGACGGTGTCGGGAACCGGTTCGGCTCCCAAACTCTATATCTACCTTGATGCGGCCGGGGAGACAGTCGTGGATGACTTCCGGCTGGTGGAGGGGGCTGCCGAGGATCCAGTGAAGCCCAATCTGATTTTCAATGGCGGCTTTGAGACGACACTGGGGACCAACTGGATCGTTTCCACCAATTTGATCGCCTCCGCCCTGACTCCGGACACGACCCACGAAGGTTCCCTGGCGCTGCACATCATTTCCTCGGCGGCTGGCTCATCGGAGACCACCTCCATTCACCAGAATCTCCCGGCCACCGTCGTCGCCACCAAAACCTACACCCTCAGCTTCTGGTATCTGGCGCAGCCGGGGCAATCAGGACACCTGACCGTCCGGCTTTCCGGAAGCGGCATTGCGAGCACGGTTTCGCTGGCCGCCGGCGCCGATTCGCCGCAGCCGTTGTTTGCGAAGCTCTCGGACGGCTCCGCCTCGTTCAACGACCTCCGCCGCTGGCATATCCTCCGCGCCATTCAGTCCCGTCGGCAACTCAACGAGGTCCTCCGGCAATTCGTCGAGAACCACTTCGTCACGCAGTACTCCAAGACGCGCGACTACTTCGACAACCTTGCCTACGACACGGTCACGGCCGGTGCCATTTCCACGCAGGCCGAGTTCCAGGAGAATCTGAAATGGAGCCAGGCCCTGCTGAAACCCGACGTCACCTTCCTCGACCTGCTTCGCATCAGCGCCGAGAGCCCGGCCATGATCGTCTACCTCGACACCGTCGGGTCCAAGGGCAACGGCAGCAACATCGCCAACGAGAACTACGCCCGGGAACTCTGCGAACTCTTCTGCTTGGGCGTGGACAACGGTTACGACCAGCAGGACATCGTGCAGATTTCCCGGCTTTGGACCGGCTGGACCATCGATCTGGTGAGCAGCAACAACGTCGCCAACCCCTTTGCCACCCGATCCACCAACTACCTCGACCCCTCGGTGGTCACCAACAAAACCGCGCTGACCA
>CANGMO010000147.1 GCA_947454295.1 Verrucomicrobiota bacterium
GACTCACCGTCCAACCGCCGATTCTAGCGCGGACTCGACCACCGACCGGAGTTCCTCCGGCGCGAGCACAACCGGATTTCCCTTCATGCTGCCTGCGGCGGCAGCCTTGGGGAGCAGATCGTCGAGATGATCCCGGCGAACTCCCCAGTGTGACAGATTTGGAATGGACGCACTGGCGACCAGTTCGCGGATCCATGCGAATCCGTCGCGGGCCGATGCCTTGGGGCTTCCGGTGAGCAGCTGCGCGACCTCGTTGTAGCGTCCCGCGATTCCGGAGGGATCGGGACCGGCGGAAAGTCGCCTCCAGTTGGCCTCGCACACCGGCACCAGCAGTGCGGCACAGACCGCACCGTGCGGGGCTGGATACATCCCACCGAGCGGGCCGGCGAATCCGTGCACCGCGCCCAACCCGGCATTGGCGAGAGCCAGGCCGCCGAAAAGGCTGGCGAGGGACATGGCCTCGCGCGCTGTTCGATCCGCCCCGTCGACCAGCACGGCGGGCAGGGCGATCGCCGCCTTCCGGATGCCTTCGCGACACAACGCGTCGGTCATGGAATTGGCGCGAATCGAGACGAACGGTTCGATCAACTGCGTCAACGCATCCAATCCCGTCGAGGCGGTCAATTCGCGCGGCAGTTCGAGGGTGAGATCCGGATCCACCAGCGCCAGCGTCGGCAGCATCCGCGGGCTGCGCAGACTCACCTTCACCCGGTGCTCCGGCACGCCCAGCACCGCATTGCGGGTGACCTCGGCGCCGGTTCCCGCCGTGGTGGGAATGGCCACGAAGGGGAGCGGGGCTTCGGTGAGGGGCTGACCGCGTCCCACGATTTCCAAATAGTCGAGAATCGGGCGCTGGTTGGTCACCAGAGCGGCGATCGCCTTGCCCGCATCCATCACGCTGCCGCCTCCGCAGGCGACCACCCATTGGCACTTGCCGTGACGTGCTGCGCTGACGCCGCGTTCCACGTCCTGGATCGTCGGTTCACCGGCTACTTGGAATGGCGTGAGACGAACACCGGCCCGTTCGAGGCGTGCGGCAACTGCACCGTGGCGCTCCGGACGGGAGCCGGTGACCCACAGTGCCGAGGCACCGAATCCGGCGGCCGCGGTGTCCAGTTCGGCAACCTGGCCGGGGCCGAAAACAATGCGGGTGGCTGTGGCGAATTCGAAGGGCATGAACGGCCGGGGCATCGGGGCTTCAGGCGGGTTCGATGCGGCGGTGCTTCAGCCCCACCCGCGGCACGGCCATCATCGGCGCCACGGTGTCCCGCCAGGCGAGGTAATGGGGCGTCTCCCGGTGCGCGAGTTGTGCGTTCGCATCGACATATTCCTCGATGAGAACGAAACGCGTGGGATCGTCCTGCTGCTCGAGCAATTCAAAGCGGCGAATGCCGGGTTCTTTTCGGGAGGCAGCGAGATTGACCAGGGTTGCACTGCGGAAGGCCTCGACGTTCTCGGTGCGGACCTGGATCTGGACGATGAGGGTGAAGTCGGACATGGCGATGAACGGAACTTTGAGGATCGAATGCTCAGGGACGGCGAAGACGGTAGAAGCGTTGCGCATCCCCGACCGGGAGCACCACGAAATAGAGCCCGGCGCTGAGCTGCGGGGTGGTGTCGACGGACAACCACCCCGCCGTCGGTGCCGGAGTGTCGGCGCTCTCCAGCAGGAAGCCCGAGGCCGTCACCGGCCATTGCAGGCGCAGGCCCCCGCTGTCGTACACATAGGCGAGGGTTGGACTGGTGGCGGGTTGGAGGAGCGCGGTCAGCTGGACCGCCAGCTTGGTGTCCGAGCTGTCCACCGCCGACTGGTGCACCTCCACCGCCATCACGTTGGTCCCCTTGATGAAGCGGGCCGGATCCAGGTCTGTTTCAAACACGGTGGTCTCGTCGGCGCCGGACACCGTGGAGGAGGCGAGCGTGGTGCGGGTGATGGTCCCGCTGGGCATGTTGCTGCGGAATACCTCGGTGTTGTTCAGGTACACCACGGCCCCGTCATCTCGCATGAGCCCGAGCGTGACTCCGAGGAACCGTGACGGATCGTCCACCACGAAGGCGGTGCGATACCAGGTGGTGATGTACTTGTTCGCCGGGTCGGGTCCATAGCCGACCGGGGTGACGACATCGGGATCGCCATATCCCAGCGGGGCCGCGCCGCGTCCCCACGTGCTGTCGTCGAAGGCGGGAAGCCGCCACGCGGTGCTGTTGAGATCGCCCTTGTCGTAGAATCGCCACTCGGCGCCCAGGGGCATCAGCGTGACCTGCGCGAGATCGCCGGGCGCCGAGGCCTCGAAGTTCACCCCGCCGCGGGTGGCTTGCAGGTTCAACGGGTTGGTGAAGCCGCTGCGCGTGAAAAGCCATCCCGCCCCCTCGGCCTTCACCGAATAGCTTCCCTTGGCGAGTCCCACGAGCGTGTAGCTCCCGTCGGCCTCGGTGAGGGTCTGGTGCGTGTTCGACACCGAGACCCGAATGTTGGGCAGACCCACTCCGTCGTGCGTCACCAGACCCGAGACCCGCACGGTGGTCGGACTGCCCACCTTGATCACCACCGCCGAGGACGTCTCGCCGCCCTTCATGTCGCTGATCGTGCACCGCACCTGGTATTCGCCGGCCGCCGACCAGCTTTGCTTCACCACCGGCTGGTTGTCCCCGAAACGCCCGTCACCGAAATCCCATGCATACGCAAGGGTGTCGCCGTCGGCGTCCGTCGCGGCGGCGGTGAAGGTCACCGCCGCGTTCGGTCCCACCGCGTTCGCGCTTTCCGTCAGGTGGAGCACCGGGGCGTGGTTGTTGGTGAAGGCGCCCTTGTAGATCGCCACGTCGAGCGATTCGGGCGTGGTGCCGCCTTTGCCCAGCGGCGTGATGTAGATGCCGGCCTCCCGGTCGGCGAAGGTGCGTCCGATGAGGATCGGTGAGTCGTTTTTCCCGTCCGTCGATCCCGGGGTGGTGTCGATCAGCATCGTCTGCTGTCCGGACTTGTGCCAGCGCACGCCGAGTCCGTTCATCAGCCACGCGTTGTTGGTGAACTTCTGGCGGAACTCGAGCCAGTAGTTGGTCGCGCTGTTCCGGGCCAGGCGGATGGCGCGGAGCGGGGTCGCGTTGGTGGCGTCCATGGCAAACACCCGGTACACCCCATTGGTGGAAAACACCTTCACGTAGGTGGAGGGAAGCCAGTCGAGCTGGTTTTTGTAGCGGGTGTTGAAATGGCGCTTGCCGGCCGTGGCGTTGCCCATGGTGTCGAAGACGTCCCCGTACTCGACGTTGGCCCCCGACGGCCCGACCGCGCTGGTGCCCCCGGTGTCGTAGTAGTTGGCGTGAAGCAGCCCGTAGTTGTGGCCAAGCTCGTGCCCTGGCACCCCTCCGCTGCTGTCGAAGGAGGCGCGGATCCATGCCCCCGCCGAGCCGACGTAGCCCAGTCCCGCCCACGAGTAACCCGGGACGGCGCCGAAGGTGGTGAGGTCGAAATCGAAATTCGAGAGATCCACTCCAGCTGTCTTCGCGGCGGCGCGCGCCGCATCGCGCAGTTGTGAGGCATCCACCGAGCCATAGTACGCGGCCGTCTTTGGCATGCGCAGGGTGGCGGTCATCAGGCTGCCCGCCCCCAGCGGCTTGAAGCCCGTCTTGCCGTAGGACTGCTCGCTGTAGAAGGCGTCGAGGGCGTTGACCATGTTGGTGCCCGCGGCGTCGGTGTAGGGCGCGCCGACGAGGTCGCTGAAATCGACGCGGATGAGGAGGAGTCGTTTCACGCCCTCGGTGTGGGCCGACCTGGGACGGGCGATACCGTCAACGCCTCGGGTGTCGAGCGCCAGTTCGCGGGTCACCGCGTCGCTGGCGAGAAGGCGGGCGTGCTCGGTGCCGCAGACCCAGCTCACCTGGTCGTCCTCGGCAAGGGCGGTTGGCGTGCCCTGCGCCGCGGCCGTGGCGCCGCTGATGCGGCACACCGGATCTCGTGTCGCCGCCAGCGCGGCCGCCAGTTCCCCGTCCTCCAGCGTGCGCACCGGACTGGAGGCCAGCGCCAGTTCGCGGTCCACGGCGATGCCGTGGAGCGCGATGCCGAACCGCGTGGGCTCGTCCAGCCGCCAGCCATAAACGTGGGTGTCGTAGCGCGAGTCGCCGATCACGGCGGTGCGGAACACCGGTCGGAATCCCTCGGTGACAATCGACCCGTCGGCCCGCACCTGGGGCGTGGCGGCGAGGACGAGCAGGTCCCCCGTGCCGCGCACCGGTTCCTCCAAGTGCGCCACGACAGCGGAGGGCAGGTCGGCGCGGACTGCATCCGGAACCGCCGCCGCCAGGGCCAACTCGGGATCCGTGGTGATCAATTCGCGCAGCTGATTGCGGCGTTCCCGTGCGAGGGTCACCCCCTCCTCAACCAGCGCGGGACACAGCGTCGACGGCGCCTCCTGATAGCGGCCGGCCCATCGGCGGAACGATTCCAGCGCCAGTTCGCGGCGCGGTTTCCGCCATTCGGCGTCCTGCGAGGGCCTCCAGCCCGCCCCCTCGGGGAACCCTTCCAAGATCTGAGGAGGCGTCGAAGGCGTGGCTCGGTCGCGCCTCCCCATGGTGTTCGCGCCGATCCGAGCTGCTGACGCCGGAGAGGGCATCGAAGCTGCCGACGTGTCGGCCGCAGGTGCCGGCACATGGCGGGACGTCGGCTGCAAACGAGCTGCAACGATGAGAGCGAAAAACAGCGCGGTGGCTCCGGCAAACCAGCGGATCATGGGATGACGAAGTGTGCAGGAACCATGCCGCTCTCGCGAGCGCGGCGGGCGGGCGGTTCGATGCCTCGTGAGTCAGAGCAGCGACTCGTAAAGTTCCACGTAATGAAGCGATTGCCGTTCCCAAGAGAAGTCCGACTCCATGCCGTTGCGGCGGTACAACGCGAGCCACTCGGGAGTGTTGTAGAGTGTGACTGCCTTGCGGATGGCGTGGGCCAGTGCGTCGGCGGTGGGCTCGGTGAACTTGATGCCGGTGGCCGCTGCGCCTTCCTGGCTTTTCGGGTCGCGAACATCGATCACGGAATCATCCAGGCCACCCGTGGCCCGGACCACGGGGATCGTGCCGTAGCGCAGCGAATACAACTGATTGAGGCCGCAGGGCTCGAAGCGCGAGGGCATCAGGTAGAAGTCCGCACCTGCCTCCAGCCGATGCGCCAGCTTGGGGTCGAATCCAATGCGGGCCGCCACCTGCTTGGGGAACTTGGCGGCGAGCGCGCGATACCCGGCCTCGAGAATGGGATCGCCGCTGCCCAACAGGGCAAACTGCAGCGAGGCTCCCTCGGACAGCACGGCGTCGAGTGCCGTCAGTTGGAAGTCCGCGCCCTTCTGGTCGGTCAGGCGGGTGATGTTGGTGAACAGCGGGACCGCCGGATCCGCCAGCAGTCCCAGCTCCACCTGCAGCGCCCGCTTGTTGGCGGCCTTGCCGGCGAGGTGGTCGGCGTCGTAGGCGTGGGGCAGTGCGGGGTTGTGCGTCGTGTTCCACTCCCCGTAATCAACGCCGTTAAGGATTCCGGAAAGCTCGTGACCGCGGCGTCGGAGCAGGGGATCGAGGCCGCATCCGAATTCCGGCGTGCAGATTTCCTCCGCGTATCGCGGGCTGACCGTCGACAGGGCATCCGCGAGATTCAACCCCGCCTTCAGGCAGTTCATCTGCTGCCAGGCCTCGGCACTCTCGTGATGGAACCAGGCGGGCGGGAGATTCGTGAAGCCAAAGGCGGATCCGGGGAACCAGCCCTGGTAGGCGAGATTGTGAATGGTCAGCAGTGTCCTGGGCGCGGAGGGCCAGGCACCACGGGTCACGCTTTCGCGGAGCAGCATCGGAATCAGGCCGGTCTGCCAGTCGTGGCAGTGCAGGACCTGCGGCGCGCCCTCGACATGGCGTGTGAGGAGCGCCGCCGCCTTGGCGAAGAAGGTGAAGCGCTCCGCATTGTCGGGATAGTCGACGTTCCGCTCGTTGTAGATTCCCGCCCGGTCAAAGAACTCGGGTTGGTCCACAAACCAGATGGTGAGATTCGGCTCCGGCTGCAGCTTCCAGAATTCGCCCCCGACGAGACGCGAACCCAGCGGCAGATCAAACCGCCAGCTGGCCGGAACGATCCCCGGATGACGGGCCCTGATGCCGCGGTAGAGTGGAGTGACCACATCGACCCGGTGACCC
>CANGMO010000148.1 GCA_947454295.1 Verrucomicrobiota bacterium
AGGATCGCCGGGCCAACGGGAGCACGGCCTTGGCATTCCGGGCAAGACTCCAACCCGGCTTCATCGGACGCCGGCAACCCCCGGTGCCCCGGGATGGGTCACCTGCAGCTCGATCCACTGGGAGGCAAACCCGCGCAATTCCTCGAGCGAGCGCTTCCAGTCCCGGTCGAGAGGGGTGGAGAACCGAACGAACTGCTTGCTGCCATCCCCCGCGATCCGATTCTGCAAAATCCGGATGAACTGGCCCGCGGAGTGGGCCCGGCTCGCCGCACCCTGGTTCTTCCCCGCATCATAGGCCTCGCCCGGAACGCTGTTCGTCACCGGACGGGACGCCGCAAACCGGGTGGATTCCTCGAACACCTGGCCGCTGATCAGCGTGCACCACATGGCCATTTCGCGGCGCGAACTCGAACTGTCACCGACCTGGAATACCCGAAGCTCAAATGGGAGCTTCACCCCGTTTAGCTCCAGTTCCGTGGAATTGGGCTGTCCGAGGGCGACCGGAACCCACCCCACGCCGACCCAGCAGATGTCGGGCGTATGGGCCACCACCCCCATCTGCTTGGAATTCGCGGCATCCCAGGTGCCCATGAACACCGAGTATCTCGGAACCCCATTCACTTCAAACACGCCGTCCACCAGGTTCGTGGTCGCCAAGGTTTCCACCACCGTGGCGTCCACGGCGTTTGTCCGGTAGGTCATTCCAGGAATGCGGCTCCGGACGGAGAACTGGTAGGCGGTGTCAAAGCGCTTCGGATTGACGTTGTACCACGCCCAGCCACCGCCCACCGCCAGCAGGAACAATCCGGCCAGGATCAGGGCGCGGGGGGCGGCACTCCGAACCGAGGCGGGAGTTTGGGAACCGGAATTCATGAGGGAAAATGGAGGACGTTGGTACCGCTCAGTCTTCCGCATTGGATTCCGCGAGCGCCGCGGCGTGCTTTTCCAGTCGGCAGAGGATCTGAACCAAGACGATCACCCCGACGGCCGTGAAGCCGAGAACACTCCAGCCCGCCGCGTCATGAACGGCCTGCAGTCCGGCTGCACCGCCACGGTAGGCGGCGAGCGACAGAAACAGCGACCGGCACAGATTGCCAAGCACGGCCAGTCCGATACCGCCAGCCACCAACGCCACACGCCATCCGGCGCGCCGCAGCATGAGATCGCCAACGAACAGCGCCGCCATGATGCTCGACTGCAGGCTGCGCACCCCGCTGCACGCCTCGTTGACCCCCACCTCGGTGTTGGGGAGCTTGATGATCTGGTTGTGCTGCTCGGCCGGGATGCCGATGAGGCGCAGGGTTTCCACGTTCACCATCGCCACAAAGGACTGCAGGCTGAAGACGATGGGATTCCAGAGCACCTTGGGAATAGGCACGGCCACGAAAAAGAACAGCAGCGGAAACAGGAAATGACGCAGGGTCGCGGGTCCCCGAACCGCCAGAATCAGGGCCGCCACGAAGAGGGCCGCGCCAATGCTGAGACTCATCGAGGAGGTCGGCGTCCGGGACATGCCGATGCGATACAATTCGGCGAAGAGGACCAGAGGAAACCCGGCCAGCGCCATGAGGAGGCACTTCCAGAACGCCACCGGCGTGTCCTGGATGGGACGGGTTGGCCAGCGCTCCAGGATCAGGTAGCCGGCCAGCATGACGACAATCCAGCCGAACTGATAATCGACCAGCGACCGCCACATGTAGGAAAGATCCAGCGTCCACCATCCCAGCACCGGAATCAGGGCCGCCACCAGCACCTTGCCGAGGACGGATGCGTCTGCCTGCCCGGGAACGGGTTCAGTTGGGAGATTGGAGGACATGCGGGTCAAGACCTACGGCAATGATGCAGGAGCGCCGAACAACGGCAAACAGGCAATTGTGTGCGATCTGAAGCCTCGAATAGATGGAGCAGTCGATGGGGTGTCAAGTGGGTCGATCCCGGCACCTTGCGGATTCAAACCAGTTCCAGCTCCTGTGCCTCGACCCGGACCGCAGCCGCCTGTCCGATGAAATCCAACCGCAGCACGACCTCCGTGATTCCCTGCCGCCGGAGCACCCGACCCTCCAGTCCGCGCATCGGTCCGCTTCGAATTTGGACACGCCGGCCCTCGGTAATGTTGGGCGCCAGCCGCACTTCGCGTTCCGACTGCAGGGCGATGCGGATATCCTCGAGCTGGGCGGCAAATTCGGCCTGATCGCCCGGTTCCAGCAGGCGCGCCACATGACGGCACAGCCTCACTTCCATCGCCTGGTAGGGAAAGACCTCCAAGAAGACGTACCCGGGAAACAACGGCTTGAAGAACACCAGCCGCTTGCCCGGGTAGTTCCTCACGCTGGCGTGCAGGGGAAGGAAGTGGTTGAAGCCGCGATCCGTGCAGAACTCAGCCACCCGCTTTTCTGAGCGGGGACGCGTATGGGCAACATACCAACGCAGACTGGGAGATGGGGTTTCCACGGAGCCAACGGAATGGCCGCGTACCGTCGCCACGCGGCCGCGAGATGCAAGGGGAAACGCCCCTCGCAGCCCCGGTTTCGCTTGTCGGAGTCGCCCCGGACCGGCCCAATGACTCACGCACCCACTTTATCCATGGCCGCCTGTTTCCGTCTCGTTTCCCGCCTCACTGCCGGCCTGCTGACCGGCGGACTCCTCGCCCTGCCGCTGTCCGCCGCCGATCGGCCCAGCCTGACCCTTCAGGGGGCGACAGCACGCCTTGAGATCGATCTCGCTGGTGGCGCCATTGGAGGATTCATCCGCACCGGCAGCACACCCGGCGGCGGGCTGAATCCGCTCGACTGGGGGACGCCCCGAACCACCGACACCGCACCGCACGGGCATGGCCACTTCCTCTGCCTGGATCGCTGGGGTCCGCCCAGCAAGGCAGAGGGCGCCAACGGCATGCCGTATCATGGGGAGGCCGCTTCCGTGCTCTGGCAGGCCGATGCCGCTCCCGCCGAATCCGGCGGCGCCATCAGGACCGTCCTGTCCGCCAGATTGCCACTCGCCGGACTTGCGGTTCGACGCACCGTGCAGCTGGCCTCGCACTCCGCCTTCGCCGTCGTTCGCGAGGAAGTCACCAACGAGGGCAAACTCGGGCGCGTGTACAACATCGTCCAGCATCCCACCATTGCCCCACCGTTCCTCGACGCGACGACCCTGGTGGATTGCAACGGGGGACGTGGCTTCGCCCAGGAAGGGGCCATGCCGAATCCGGAGGAACCCACGACCCGCTGGCCCAATGCCGTGGATCGCGATGGCACCCGCGCCGATCTCCGCCATCTCACCTCCGATCCGCGACCCGCCGTCACTTCCTTTGCCATTGATGCCGACATCGGATGGGTCACGGCCACCTCGCCGGCACGGCGGCTTCTGATCGGCTATCTTTGGCGTACCCGGGACTACCCATGGGTCAGCCTCTGGCGCGCCGTTCAAGACGGTCACCCCTCAGCGCGCGGCCTGGAGTTCGGCTCCACAGGATTGCATCAGCCCTTTCCCATCCTGACCCGCAAGGGCCGCATTTTCGACCGGCCGCTGTTCGACTACCTCGACGCGAAGGAGTCCACCACCCGCAGCTACGCGATGTTCCTGGCGGACCTGCCGCCCGAATTCCGCGGTGTGGAGCGTATCGAGCGCCGGGGGGACGATTGGATCCTCGTGGAACGCGGACCGGGAACGTCACGCCGCATCCCCGTGGTCACCGGTGGACTGTCCCTGAACTAAGCCTCCCCGGAGACCCACCACCCCGCGCCATGTCGATCCTCTCCCGCGAATTCTGGCTCAGGAATCTGCGCCGGACCGCAGCCCTTCTGGCCCTCGCCCTAGCCACTGGGAACAGCCGGACCGCCGCCCAGGACGCCCCGCCTGCCGCACGGGTGGTGCCGCCAGCCGGATTCGATCTCTCGCTCTGGGCGCGCGAGCCCATGCTCCGCAGTCCCGTGGCCCTGAGTTTTGACGAACAGGGCCGGGCGTATGTCGTGGAAACCGCGCGCCGCGGCTCGGTTGATATCGACATTCGGGCGCATCCCGACTGGTTGATGGAGGATCTCGCGAACCAAAACGTCGACGATCTCCGGCGCTTCTTCCGTCGACGCATGGCCCCCGAGCTGAGCAAGGAAAACGCCCGCTGGCTGAAGGACTACAACGGGGACGGCAGCCACGACTGGCGCGATCTCATGGGGGTTCAGGAACGCGTACACCGTATCGAGGACTCTTCGGGTGGTGGTCGCGCGGACCGAGCCAAGGTGTTCGCGGAGGGCTTCAACGAGGAAATCAGCGGCGTCCTCGCCGGCGTGCTGGCGCGCGAAAAGGATGTCCTGGTCACCGTATACCCCGACCTGTGGCGATTGCGCGACCTCGATGACGATGGCGTGGCCGACACCCGCGAGATCCTGTTCCGCGGCTTCGGCGTTCATGCCGGATTCGACGGACACGACCTTCACGGACTGGTCATCGGACCAGATGGAAAAGTGTATTTTTCAATCGGCGACAATGGCTTCTCCGTGGTCAACCGCGAGGGACGCCGGCTGCATCATCCCAACACCGGCGGCGTGCTCCGCATGAATCCGGACGGCACGAATCTGGAGGTGTTCGCCACCGGGCTCCGAAACGTTCAGGAGATTGCCTTCGATACCTACGGCAACTGGTTCGCCGTCGACAACGACGGCGATCTCGCCGACGAACGCGAGCGATTCGTCCAGATTGCGGAGGGCAGCGACTCCGGATGGCGCATCCACTGGCAGTTCCATGATGCCGGGTGGCGGCGATTCACCGGCGCACCGGACTACAATCCGTGGATCGATGAACGGATGTGGGTGCCGCAATTCCCCGGCCAGCCCGCCCACATCACGCCGCCAATCACCAACTACTCCGTCGGCCCGTCGGGCTTCAAATTCAACCCGGGAACCGCACTCAACGCCGCCTATCGGGACCATTTCTTCCTGGTGCAGTTCCCGGTGCAGAAGATCACCGCCTTCCGCGCCGAGCCGCGCGGCGCCACGTTCCGCATGGCGGGGGAACACGTCTTCCTGTCCGGCATGATGGCCAGTTCACTTCAGTTCAGCCCGGACGGTTCGATGTTCATCGCCGACTGGGACGGCATGTGGAACCCCAGCGGTCGTGGCGCGCTGTGGAAGCTCGATGATCCCAAGTCCGCCGTCCTGCCCATTCGCGCCGAGGTGAAGGAACTCATCGCCGCCTCCTTTCGCGAACGGAAGCCGGCGGAATTACTGGCGTGGATGGGCCACGCCGACCAGCGCATCCGGCTCAAGGCGCAGTTCGAATGGGCGCGTCGCGGGGATCTCGAAGGATTGCTCGACGCCGCCAATCGCTCCGATCTGCCCCAGCTGGCACGAATCCACGCCTTGTGGGGCGTAGGACAAATCGGCCGAGCCGTGGCTCCGGACCGACTTCCCTTCCACGACGCCGATCCGGAAATCCGGGCACAGGCGGCCAAGATCGTCGGCGACCTCCATCTCAAGGCCGCTGCACCGCAGCTCGCCGCCATCCTGCGGGATCCCTCGCCGCGACTCCGGATGCTCGCCGGCACCGCTCTTGGAAAAGCCGGCGGACCGGCACAGGTCGACGCCCTGATCCAGGCGGTGGTCGAGAACCACGACGATGAAGCGTTCCTCCGCCACGGACTGGTCCTCGGATTGGCCGGAGCCGCGCCGTCCGACCGCCTCGCCGCGCTTTCCACTCATTCCGAACCACGGGTGCGCATCGCCGCGATCCTCGCCCTCCGCCGGCAGCTCGCCGCGGAAGTGATTCGCTTTCTCAAGGACCCGGACCCCCTGGTGCGCGTCGAGGCGGTGCGCGCCATCCATGATGACGACTTCGTCCCCACGTGCCTGAGCCAGGTGGCCGCCCTCGCGGACCATCCCGAGCCCGGGGAATCGGAAGCCATCAGCCGTCGCGCCCTCAGCGCCAATCTGCGCCTCGGACGGGATCAAGACGCCCAGCGTCTCCTGCGCGCGGCCCTCGACTCGAAGCGTCCTGAACGCCTGCGCATCGAAGCACTCGAATGCCTCGCCGACTGGAACAAGTCGCCATTCGTCGATCGCGTCGAAGGCCTGACGCGCACGCTCGTTCCCGCCACTCCCGACCTCGGCGGCCGCTTAATCGCCGGTCATCTGCAGGACTGGATTCAATCCGGTCCG
>CANGMO010000149.1 GCA_947454295.1 Verrucomicrobiota bacterium
CCCGAGTTGATCAACTCGTGGAGGGTGTACGGACCCAAACGCTGGCCGGATTCAGACATGGGCGAGAAAGCCGCGGGTAGCTAGCAGATGCAGTTCCAACTCGGAAGCGAAATGCGCGTTTTCTGGCCCCGGATCGGCTCTCCCGATAGGATGACGGCGTGAACCCTGTCCGGGCCCTATCGGTTTATCTGGCGGCCGTCTTTGCCGGCGCCGCCACGCTCTCGCCGTGGCTCTACCGGGCGGTCCAGCACCTGGCCCCGGACTCCGGGATCGCGCATCAGCCGTTTCATCGCTACGTCAACCGCTGCCTGCTGGTCGGGGCGCTGCTGGGGCTGTATCCGCTGATTCGCGCGCTAGGGATCCGATCTTGGGCGAGCCTCGGCTGGGTGATTCCCACGCGCGAGGCGCGCCGCCTCACCGCCGGACTTGCCCTCGGATTCGCTTCCCTCGCCCTGGCGGCCGCGGTGCCGCTGATTGCCGGCGTCCGCGCCGCCGCGATGGATGCACCACCCGCCGAAGTCGTCCGGCACCTGGTCAACGCCACGCTTTCCGCCGCAGTGGTGGCCACGCTGGAGGAATTGCTGTTTCGAGGCGCAGTGTTCGGGAGCCTGCGCCGGGTTCATGGATTTGCCACCGCGGCACTCGCCTCCTCGGGAATTTATTCCCTCGTGCACTTTTTTGACCGTCCCGCGCCTCCGGATGCGGTGGGAGCGTGGACCGGATGGAGCACGCTGGGCGCCATGCTGCACGGCTTCACCGAGGTGGATCGGTTGATTCCCGGATTCCTGTCACTCGCCGTCGCCGGCTGGTTGTTGGCGTGGTGCCGCGAGCAGACCGGATCGCTCACGGTGAGCATCGGCCTGCATGCCGGATGGATCTTCTGGCTGAAGTCGTTTGGCTTTCTCACGCGGGACACCCACAGCCCGGGCACCTCGGGATTCTGGGGAACGGCCAAGCTCTACGACGGCTGGCCCGCGTTCGTGATCCTGCTTGCCGTGGCGCTGATGCTCTGGGGTCGGCCGCGTCTCCCCAAGGAGGGATCGTCATGACCTCTGCATCGCAGCAAGTCCGTCAGGGACCCGCCTGGGTGGAGTCCCTGCTGGGGCTGCTCTATCCGGAGGTTTGTCAGCTGTGCCGTGGCGAACCCGCGGGTCCGGCCACCGGATACGTCGGCGTTGCCTGTCGCGCGCGGGTACGGACTTTGAAGGCTCCCTTCTGCGAACGGTGCGGACTCCCGTATTCTGGCGAAATATCCGGTCCGTTCACCTGCGCCAACTGCGCCGAGACCCCGCTGCATTTCGACTACGCGCGTGCCGCCACCATCGCGGATGGTCCGGTGCTGGATGCGGTGCATCGCTACAAATACTCCGATGCCCGATGGCTGCATCCCTTTCTCGCCGGCCTGCTGTGCGACGCCGCAGTGCCGGAATTGCAGGCGGGCGGATGGTCGATGATCGTGCCCGTCCCCCTGCATTCGGTGAAGTTGCGGGAGCGCGGATTCAATCAGGCGGAAACCCTGGCCGGCGCGCTTTCGAAGGCGCTGGCGATTCCCGTGCGCACGGATCTCGTGCATCGGGCCGCGCCCACCCACACTCAAACCACGCTGTCCCGTCAGGAACGGGCCGAGAACGTCAGCCGAGCCTTTCACGCCGGTCAGGGACCACGCTGGTTCAACTGGACGCGAAGGCCTGCTCCACCACGAATCCACGGCAAATCGGTCATCGTGATCGACGACGTGCTCACCACGGGAGCCACCGCCAATGCCGTCGCCAGGGAACTGCGCCGATTGGGCGCCAGCCGGGTCTGCGTGTGGTCGGTCGCGCGGGCAACGATGCGGTGATTCTAAAACTCCGGTTCGCGACAAAAAACCGCCCCATGAAAGTGGGGCGGCGTGACTAAAATCCCCTGCAACGCTTCAACGTTTCAACCCTTCAACCGCCGGATTTAGCCTCAATAGTCCTGCTTCTTCATCATCTCCTTGGAACTCCAGCGTCCCTTGGCGCCCGGGGTGTTGATGCGCGGCGGGGCATCGATCGGAGGACCCTGGTTCTGCTGCGGATCCATCTGCCCATTCGGCTGCTTGCCGCCGGGCTGGGGTTGGGGCTGGCCCTTCTGGGCCTGTTCGGAGAGTTGCTGACGGACCTGATCCAGCTTCTTGCCCACTTCTTCAGCCTTCTCGCCGGTTTCCTTGGAGGGATGAAGTCCCTGAAGTTCATCCAGCGCCTGCTCCGCGCCTTCGAGCCGGGCGGCTTTGGCCTCGAGTGATTCCTTGCCGCCGGGCTCCTTGGACAACCGCTCGGCGAGCTTGGACAGCGCGTCCTCGAGTTTCTTCTGCGTGGCGGCGGCCTTCTGGGGCAGACGGGACTCCTTCGGCTTGAGGTCGCCGGCCTGCTGGTAGAAGTCGAGAGACTGCCCCAGCCACTGCGCCTGCTGTTCGAGATTCGCCTGCTCGCTCTGCTGCGCGAGTTCGTCACCGCGCTCCTCCATCACCTCCGCCAGGCGCTGGTTGATGGCCTCCAGCGTTTCCTTGGCAGGCTGATGATCGGGCACCTTGTCGAGGGCCTTCTCCACCTGTTCCCGCGCCATGCGGAGCACGGCGAGCTTCTCATTGGGCCAGGGCATCTGCTGCTCCTGGATCATCAGCGTGCGGGCGTGAAATGTGAGCGCATCGGCCAGCCGGCGCTTGCCGTCCTCGAGCGCCTGCTTGATGGCCTCGTCCTTGGGCTTGAGCTGGGTGGCGTCCTCCAGCATGGCCACGCCCTCCTCGATCTCCTTGAAGTCGGGCCGCGGAATCGGCGCCTCGGTGGGCTTCGGGGACACCAGCCGGGTGGACTGCGTCTTGCGCGTGCCCTCGCGCGCCAGCGCATTGGCCAGCTGCTCGCGGGAATCCGACTCGCCCGCCGCCGCATCCGGATCGGACGGCGCAATTTCCTTCGCGTCGCTGAACTTCTCGAAGGCATTGCGCAGCTTGTCGATCTTCTGCGTCGGGGAATTCACCGGATCCTTCGCCGCCTCCATGTTGCGCCGGCCGTCGGCCAGCAGCAGGTCCAGCAGCTGACGCCGAACGAACTCAAAGTTGCGGCGTGCCTGGGGATCCTCGGCCGACTTCAGCGAATCGGCGAAGTGATGGAGCGACTCCTTCCAGCGCGTGACCGTCTCGTCGAGATTCGCCGTGCGGGCCGCGGCCCCCATGCGAAACTCGGCATTCCCCTTTTGGAACCGCACGCGGGACGCAATGGCCGCACCACCGACTTGTTCCGCGTGATCCAGGGCGATGAGCGCGTCATCGAACTTGCCCGCCGCGTAGGCGGCCACCCCAAGATCATAGAGCAGGCGCCCGTTGTCGGGATCCTTCTCCAGCAATGCAGTCAGCCGGTCGACCGCCTCCTGCGCCTTGCCCTGATTCACCAGCTGCTGAATCGGCACGATGTCGGGCGGCGCGGAAAAGGCCGACGCATTCGCGCTCAATGCCGGAGTCAGAAGGCATGCAGCCAGCAGCATTGCGTGGCAGGCGGTGGAGGCTCCCGGGCGCGGATGCGGATTCATCGCTTGAGCTCCTTTCGATCCCGAATGGACAGGGGTGCACCGAGGACGCGGCCGGACGCAGCGCGGGTGAAGACTTGCAGCCCCAGGCACACCGCAGCCAGTCCCAGCGGCAACGCATACCATTCGGCGTAATTCTTCATGTCATCGTGCGCGGCCGCCTCGGCCATGGGGGCGAGCACCTCGGAGCGCAGCCGCTCGAGTGCGGTCCCACCCTCATCCAATCGGTAGTACTTCCCACCGGTGACCGCGGCAAGCCGCTGCAGATTGCTCTCATTGAGCCGGGAGGTGACCTCCTGACCAAAGGTGTTCTTGGCCACCCCGCCATAGTAGCGGTTCAGCGGCACCCGCGCTCCACCCGGTGTGCCAACGCCAATCGCGCAGACCATCATCTTCTGGGCGCGTGCCAGCCGGCGGGCCATTTCCACCGGATTGCCGGCCAGATCCTCACCGTCGGAAACCACAATCACCAAGCGCGGCGAAACCCGGTTGCTGATGAAGTAGCGTCCGGCCCGGTCGAGCGCCGCGGCAAGAGAACTGCCCGGATCCTCGAGGACGTTGGGATCAATGTAGCGCAGGGTGGTGCGCAACGCGGTGGTGTCGAAGGTGAGCGGCGCGTTGAGATAGGCCACGCCGCTGAAGGTGATCAGTCCGATGCGATCGGCCCGCGTGCGTTCCAGGAACTGGTCGAGGGCGTTGGTGGCCGCGGCCCAACGGCTGGGTCGCACGTCGCTGGCCAGCATGGAGCGCGAGGCGTCGAGGGCGATGAGATAGGGCACGCCCTGCAGCTCGCTCGCGGTGTCGCGGCGATAGCGCATCGGCCGGGCGAGGGCGAGCAGCAGCAGCGCGGGAATCAGGATCGCGGTCACCACCTGGATCCGCTCCACGGTCCGCCGACCGGCCACGTTGGTCCAGGGCCGGTCGGTGCCGCCGGCAAACACGGCCAGGCGCCGGGCCCGCGCGCGTGCGGCGTACCACAGCACAAACGCCATGAACGGCATCGACGCCACCGCCACTCCGAAGAAGACAGGAACGCCGAACCTCATGGCATGCGCCTCCTCAGCAGCCGCAGCGCGGCGAATTCCACCAGCCAGACGCCCAGCCCCGCCCCCACCGTCTCGGGGAAGAGTTCGCGCCACGTCACATGACGCTTCTGGATCAACTCGCGTTTCTCGAGCTGGTCAATCAACTGGTAGATCCCCTGCAGCGCGCGCGCGTCGTTGGCCTGAAAGAACTGGCCTCCGGTCATGCGCGCCACCTTGTTCAATTCATGATTGGCCGCTGCCGAGGGCGTCACCATCTCGGGGCCGATGAGAATGGTGTACACCTTGATCCGCTCGCGCACCGCCACTGGAGCCATCTCCGCCGGACGGGGACCCGCGGAGTTTTCACCGTCGGTGATCAGGATGATGACGCGGCTGCGGTCACTGCTCTTCTTGAGAAAGGTCGTGCTCGCCGAGATGGCCCAACCGATTCCGGTACCGGTGGCCAGCTCGGCCTCGCGCATGGCGCCGATCGCCCAGGAGTGATCAAGGGTCAGCGGGCTTACCAGCCACGGCGTGCGGGCGAAGCAGACGATGCCGATGCGGTCGTTGGGCCGGCCCTTCACGAAGTCGGTGGTGACGTGCACCAGCGCGTCCTTGCGGCTGACCCGGTGGCCGTTGAGGCGGAAGTCGGTCTCGGCCATCGAACGCGAATAGTCGAGGGCCAGCATGATATCGATACCCTTGCTGGGATCGGGAATGTCGCCATTGGGAATGCGCGGACGCGCCAGGGCGGCAATGGCCAGGGCGAGGGGCAGGAGACCGGATGCCAGGCGGAGGCGGCCCGCATGTCGCCGCGGCTTGCGTCCTAGGTGCTCCAATCCACGCAGCGTGGGAACGGCCACTGTGGGAATCGGACCGGTGCGTCCGAGCCGCCACGCCAGCCAGGGGAGCACCAGCCAGAGCAACAGCACCCACGGGTATTCGAACTCGAATCCACCGGGCAGGGAAATCGCCGACATCATGCGACACCTCCCGTCGAGGCCTGACCGCTCCGGATGAAGGCTTCCGCGGCATCGAGCAATCCGTCGCCCTCGGCGTCACTGGCCTGGGCGCGGGCGAATTTCACGCGATCGCAAAATCCAAGGAACTCGCCAAGGCGCGACCGGGACTCCGGCTGAAGCGATTGGCTGGCGGCCGCGGTATCGAGGAATTCGCGAGTGGTCTGGTAGCGGATTTGAAGCCGGTAGCGCCATTCCACGTAATCGCGCAGCAGCTCCGAGCCGGCGATGGCAAGCGCGTAGGCAGTGAACGTGGCGCGATCTGCACGGAGCTTGGCGAGGCGCGCGAGGAATTCGGCGTGGCGATCCGGCACCGGCACCGCAAGGGGAGCGGCGGATGTCCGGCGGGCGATCTTGAGAATGAGCCAGCGGACCAGCACGCCAAACGCGATCAGCAGCGCCAGCATGGCGGCGATCGCCAGCGGGGATTGCCACCACGGCGGCACCGCCAGGAGCGTCAGGTCCTCAACCAGGTTCGTGCGGTTCATGCGACGCGGCGGCGAGCCGCCTGATCGAGGAATTTTTGCAGCCGCTGGGGCCACGGTTGATC
>CANGMO010000150.1 GCA_947454295.1 Verrucomicrobiota bacterium
CCCTTTCCGCCCGCAAGACCATGGAGGGGCAGGCGCAGGACCTCGGAAGCAACTGGATGTCGGCGCACGACCTCAACTTCAGCGAGCGCTATCTCGCCGCCGTGCGTCGCCTGACGCCGGAGCGGCTCCGTGAGGTGGCCAATCAGTATCTCACCGATTCGAACCGCACCGTCGCCGCGCTGCTGCCGACCGGTTCGTCCCCCGGCGTCGAGACGGCAACCGAGTCGCGACAGGAGCACGCAGTACGCCAGTTCACGCTGAAGAACGGTCTCCGACTGCTGGTGAAGGAGGATCACCGGCTCCCCTTTGTCGAATTCCGGTTGGTGTTCCTGGGCGGGCTGCTGATCGAGACGCCGGAACGTTCGGGCATCACGTCGTTGATGACCAAGATGCTGTCCAAGGGAACCACGACCCGCTCGGCCGAGCAGATCGCCAGCGAGATCGAGAGCCTTGGCGGCAGCCTCGAGCCCTACGCGGGAAACCACAGCTTCGGCGTTTCCGCGGAGGTGTTGCGCGACGACTTTGAAACTGGGCTGCACCTCCTCGGCGACGTGTTGCTGCGTCCGGGGTTCCCAGCCGATCCGCTGGAGCGCGAACGTGAGATTCAACTCGCCGGCATCCGGGGTCAGCGTGATCACCTGCTCCAATGCGCCTTCCGTGCCATGCGCCGGCAGCTGTTTGGCGAGACTGGCTACGGATTGGAATCTCTCGGAACGGAATCCAGCGTCCAGGGCCTGAGCGCCGCCGCCTTGCGCGAGTTCCACGCCGCGACCGTGCGTCCGTCGAACGCGGTACTGGCCATCTACGGGGACATCCACGCCGATGCCGTCCGCGGCGCGGTGGAGGCGGAATTTGAATCCTGGTCCGCCACGGCCGCCCCGCTGGCGGAGAGCGCGCCGCGGCCCGCCGCCGCCGCCGGCCGTTCGGAGGAGAAGCGGGACAAGGAACAGGCCGTGCTCGCCCTCGGCTTCCCGGGCACCTCGTTTGGATCGGAGGACCGCTACGCGCTCGACCTGCTCCAGGAGGCGTGCAGCGACATGGGGTCACGCCTCTTCCTGCGGATCCGCGATGAACTCGGGCTGGCGTATTATGTCGGGGCCACGCATTTCCCCGGTCGCACCCCGGGCTACTTCGCCTTCTACTGCGGCACCGCGCCGGACCAGATCGACCAGGTCGAAACCGAACTCCGGGCCCAGGCGGAGTTGCTGCGTCAAAACGGTCTCACCGCGGAGGAACTGGAGCGCGCGAAGGCCAAGGTGGTGGGCCAGCGCAAGATCGCCCGGCAGGATCTGGGCGGACTCGCCCTCACCCACGCCCTCGATGAGCTCTATGGATTCGGCCACGCCCATTCCGACGGGGACGACGCCCGCTACGAGGCGGTCTCGCTCGAGGCGGTTCGGTCCGTCGCCGAGCGCTATTTCCGTCCGGAGGTCGCCCAACTCGCCGTGATTCGGGGCGAATAGCCGCCGGGGAGGCGGCGCGCGCGACCGGGAAACACGGCCTCCAAGGCCCCGATTCCCGCGGAAACTCGCCTTGCGCCACCTGCCCCCGGTGTTACGGTTTCAAAAGTTCGACATGCCCGAAGACCCCGATTCCAGCCGCGGACCCGGATCCGGTCCCAGCATTCAGGCTCGCACCTGGATTGTCTGGATCGTTATTGCCGCGCTGTTCCCCCTCCTGTTCCTGTTCAACAAGAACAGCCAGCCCCGCTCGCAGGCCATTTCGCATCGCAAGCTGCTCGAACTGGTCGCCTCCAATCTCGTGGAGAGCGCCGAGATCAACTACAGCGCCCAAACCCAGGTGCTGCGCGTGGTCCGCGGCCGCTACATCGCCGAGCCGGGCAAGACCAATTCGGTCACCATTCCGTTCCTCATCGAAACCCGCCTCACGCCGGAAACCGAGGACCGACTGCTGCAGTCCGGGGCGTTCCGTGCGGTGGAAAACAACAACGTCTTCCTGCAGGTGCTGATCGGGCTGCTGCCCTTCGCCCTGGTGGCAGCCATCATCTGGTTCGTGTTCGTCCGTCAGATCAAGGCCGCCGGCCGCGGCGCCCTGAGCTTCGGGAAGTCCAAGGCCCGCCTGCTCGCCAAGGACAAGAACAAGACCACCTTCAAGGATGTCGCCGGCGTCGACGAATCGAAGGAGGAGGTCGCCGAGCTCGTGGAGTTCCTCAAGGACCCCAAGAAATTCCAAAAACTGGGCGGCCGCATTCCCAAGGGCATCCTCATGGTTGGCCCCCCGGGAACCGGCAAGACCCTTCTCGCCAAGGCCATCGCCGGCGAGGCCGATGCCTCGTTCTTCAGCATCAGCGGTTCTGATTTCGTCGAAATGTTCGTCGGCGTCGGCGCGAGCCGCGTCCGCGACATGTTCGAACAGGCCCGCAAGAACACCCCCTGCCTCATCTTCATCGACGAAATTGATGCCGTCGGTCGCTCCCGTGGTCACGGCCTCGGCGGCGGCAACGATGAACGCGAACAGACGCTCAACGCCCTGCTCGTGGAAATGGACGGCTTCGACACCCACGAGGGCATCATCATCATCGCGGCCACCAACCGGCCCGATGTCCTCGATCCCGCCCTGCTGCGCCCCGGCCGCTTCGACCGCCAGGTCACCGTCAACCTCCCGGATGTCCGCGGTCGCGAGGCCATCCTCAAGGTTCACGCGAAGAACGTGAAGCTGGACGGCATTGTGGATCTCTCCGTGATTGCCCGCGGCACCCCGGGATTCTCCGGTGCCGAGCTGGCCAACCTGCTTAACGAGGCCGCCCTCATCGCCGCCCGACAGAACCGCAAGGCCATCGGCATGGCGGAGCTGGAGGAGGCACGTGACAAGGTGCGCTGGGGCCGCGAACGTCGCAGCCTGGCCATGACCGACGAGGACAAGCGCTTCACCGCCTGGCACGAGGCCGGACACGCGCTGGTCAACGTCCTCCTTGAGCACACGCATCCGCTCCACAAGGTCACCATCATCCCCCGGGGACAGGCGCTCGGTGCGACCATGTATCTGCCGAAGGATGACGTCCTGAGCCGTCGCCGTCGCGAGATGCTGGACACCATTGCCGTGACCATGGCGGGACGCATCGCGGAGCAGATCGTTTCCGACGATATTTCCACCGGCGCCTCCGGGGACATCCAGCAGGCCACCGCCATGGCCAAGGCCATGGTCATGCACTACGGCATGAGCGACAAACTCGGCATGGTGCTTTACGGCGAGGCGAACGAATACGTTTTCCTCGGCCGCGACATGATGCGCTCGAAGGAATACAGCGAGGTCACCGCGCAGCAGATCGATGCGGAAATCAAGCGCATCATCGACGAGGGCTACAACACGGCCAAGCAGCTCATCGAGACGCACCGCGACAAGCTCGAGCTCATCGCCAAGGCGCTGCTGGACCACGAGACGCTGGATGGCACCCAGGTTGCCGACATCGTCAAGACGGGTCACTACACGCCTCCCCCTGAGAAGCCGGGAACCATTGATCCGCCGTCCGGCGCTCAGGCCTCCACGCCGCTTCCCGAGGTCGTGAAGCCGGTGCCGCCCAAGCTTCCGGGCTTCGGTTCGGCCGCGCCCGCGGCTGCCTGATTCCTCGGGAAGATCGTTCCGACCGATTTTCGCGATTTGCGTCGTCCCGGGGACGGGCTGGCGTTGACCAGCCTCCCGGGGATCGCCACCCTCGCGGCCTCCGATGGTCATTGCTCCGTCCCTGCTCGCCGCCGATTTCGGCCGCCTCGAACATGAAGCCCGCCGCGCCGACCGCTCCGGCGCCGAGTGGCTTCATCTCGACATCATGGACGGCCACTTCGTCCCCAATATCAGCTTCGGCCCCGAGGTGGTGCGCGTCGTTCGACCCCATTTTTCCCGCGAGCTCGACGTCCATCTGATGTGCAGCCGGCCGGAAATCCTTCTGGAGACCTTTGCCAAGGCCGGGGCGGACAGGATCACGGTTCACATTGAACTGGGCGAACAGGTGACTCCGCTGCTTTGGAAGATCCGCTCGCTGGGAAAGAAGGTGGGTCTGGCCATCAATCCCCCGACCCACATTGCGGCGGTGAAACCCTATCTCCAGCAGATCGACCTGCTGCTGGTGATGACCGTGAATCCAGGCTTTGGTGGCCAGCCATTCATTGAAGAATGCGTTCCCAAGATCCAGCAAGGCGCCGCCTGGCGCAAGGAACTGGGCCTTGATTACCGGATCGAGGTGGATGGCGGCGTGACGCTCGACACGGTGACCGAATGTGCCCGGGCGGGTGCCGACACCTTCGTCGCCGGCACGGCGCTCTTCCGCCACCGCAATCTCGGCGCCGCGGTGCGCAAGATGCGCGTTCAGGCGGCCCGGGCCGCCGGTGAACTGATCTGAACGGAGCCGCCCGGGCCGCCGCACGCGGTTCGGTGCCCTTCCAGACCCCATGGTTCCCGCACTGCTCGCCACGTTTCTGTTTGCGACCTCCTCGGTGGCAGCCCGCCGCTCGATCCATCATCTCGGCCCCGCCAATGCGAGCCTCTTCCGCATTCTCCTCGCCGCCACCGTCCTCGGCCTATATGCCCACATCTGGGGCGCCGGACTAAGCGGCCCCGCCCTGCCCTGGTTTGTGGTGAGCGGCCTCATCGGGTTCGGCATCTGCGACACCGCATTGTTTCTCGCTCTGCCGCTGCTCGGAGCCCAGCTCGCCTCGCTGATGGTGCAATGCCTGGCGGCACCGATTGCCGCCCTGACCGAATGGGCCTGGCTGGGAACCCGCATCGACGGTGACAAACTCGTTGGCGGCGCCGTGATTCTCGCTGGCGTCGCCCTCGCCTTGCTGCCCCGGCGCGGCACCAATCCCCATCCTCCACTGACCCCGAGGGCCATCGTCCTGGGAGTGATCGCCGCTGCCGGACAAGGCGTCGGTGCCGTGCTCAGCCGGCACGGGCAGCTGCTTTCCCGGGACGCCGGAGTCCCGATCGACGGGCTGTCGGTCGCCTACCAGCGAATCCTTGCCGGCGTCGCCTTCACCTTCGTGTGGTGGAGTTGGCAGCGGGCCCGCACCCGCTCCGCAGCCACCAACCCGTCGCCCGCGCTTCCCTGGGCGCGCGCCTGGCCTTGGGTGGTGGTCAACGGGCTCAGCGGCCCCTGCCTCGGCGTGGCCTGCTACCAGTGGGCCTTTCAAACCCATCCAACCGGTGTGGTGATGTCGATCACCGCGTTAACCCCCTTGGTGGTGATTCCACTCGCCTGGGGCATTGAAGGGGTCAAACCGACCATTCGGGGGGTCGTCGGCGGCGCATTGGCGGTGTTTGGCGTGATCTGGATGGCCCTTCATCCCTGATCCACCGTCAAAAAGACTTTCGGCCCCTCCCCCACCACCCCTAGGTTCCTTCCATGCGCAAGCGCCGCGAGGCCCGGGAACGGGCCCTTCAGTTTCTCTTTCAGCACGATTTGAATCCGCCTGAGAATCTCCAGGTGGCGCTCGATCATTTTTGGGAGACCACCCGCTTCAACTCCCACATGGAAAGCCATCCGGGGCCGACCTGGGGAACCTTGGTGGAAGTGCCGCCTCCGACCTCCGATGAGCTGGCCACGCGAATGTTTGCCGACGCCCTGATCAAGGGGGCGATCGAGCACCGCGAGGATGTCGACACCACGATCCGCAAGTACGCCAAGAACTGGGATCTGCACCGTATCGCCGTCGTGGATCGCAATGTCATGCGACTCGCCATCTACGAAATGCTCTACCGCGAGGATATCCCCCCCGTGGTGAGCATCAACGAGGCGGTCGACGTGGCGAAGAAGTTCTCCACCGAGGACAGCGGCAAGTTCGTGAACGGCATTCTCGACCGCGTGAAGGGCGACATCCTTCGTCCCGCACGCACCGCCAAGGACGAACCCGCGCCGTGACTGTTTCGGAACCCGCAGCGTGCCCAACACCCGCCCCGGCCGCGGCCCGGGTGGCCGACCTGCACCTTCACACGCGATATTCGGATGGCACCTTCACGCCGGAGGAACTGGTCCTCCACGCGCGCGATGAAGGACTGGCCGCCATCGCGCTGACCGATCACGACACCGTCGACGGCTGCGCCGAGGCCGCGGCTGCCTGTCAGACCCACGGCATTGAGTTCATTCCCGGAGCTGAGATCACTGCGG
>CANGMO010000151.1 GCA_947454295.1 Verrucomicrobiota bacterium
GAAAAAATGCTTACCCAGTTGAGCCCGCCGGATCGTCTGGTGATCACGCTGCTGCATCTGGAAGGTCGCAGTGTGGAGGAAGTCCGACAGGTCACCGGGTGGAGCATTCCGCTGGTGAAGGTGCGAGCCTTCCGGGCGCGCCGGAAGATGAAGAAGCATTTGGAACAGCTGTTGAAAGAGGGAACCCGATGAATCCCCGACCCCATCTTGATTTAGACCGATCGCTGGACCGCCTGCTGCGCAGCGCGGCCGCCGCCCAGCAGCCCGCCGCGGCCGTCATGCCATACGCCGTCGAGGCACGCACGCTCGCCGCGTGGCGCGCTCGGGGCAGCGCCGGGTCCGAGTTCGCCGCCGGGCTCCGCCTGCTGCGCTATGGGCTGGGAGTCGCCTGCGCGGTGGCCCTGGTCACCGTGAGCCTGTCGTGGCGCGGCACCCAGAGCGACACCGACGACCTCTACGCCATCTCGAACGCCACGGCCAACATCGCCATGCTCCCATGAGTGCCACGGCCAAGACTGCCATGCTCGCCTACCTGACCGGAACCTTTCTGGTCGGAGGCATCGCTGGCGGCGCCATCGGGTACCGGTACGGACGCCAGCCCATTTTCCGCCCGCCCAATCCCCAGTCGATGCTCCAGCACCTCAAGGAGCGCTACACCCGCGAACTCGCGCTCACCGAGGAACAACAGCGGCTGATCGAGCCCATCGTCCGGCAGAACATGGGCGACTGGGAGCAATCGCACCGGGATCAGATGAAGGTCATGCAGACTCTGATCAAGCAGGGCCGCGAGCGCATCGAGACCATCCTCACCGAGGAGCAGAAGTGCAAATTCCGCGAGTCCGAAAAGAATCGCGAGCATCGCTTTGATCGTGGTTCCGGTGGCCCGGGCGGCCCGGGTGGTCCCAAGGGACCGGCTGGCCAGAAGGGTCCTGGCGGTCCGCCGCCTGATCACGGTGTCCCGCCCCCAGGGCCGGCGCCCGCTCACTGACCGTGCGCCGGGTGGTCGTTCCCCGAGGATTCACGCGGACCATCATTGAGCCGGGGAACCCCGCTCCCTAAGCTCGTCGCGTGTCCGGGTCCCCCACACTGGTCGTTAACGAGATCTACCTGAGCCTGCAGGGTGAAAGCACCTTTGCCGGACTCCCCTGCATTTTTGTCCGGCTGACCGGGTGCAATCTCCGCTGCTCCTACTGCGACACCGCCTACGCCTTCCGGGAGGGCAAGGCGCGCTCCTTCGACGACATCCTTGCCGAGGTGACTCGCCTCGCCGCTCCCTACCCCGCCACGCCTTGGCTTCCAGGCAGTCCGGAGCTGCGCCCCGCTTCCCCGGCTGGACACCGGTTGCCGCTGGTGGAGTTCACCGGAGGCGAGCCGCTGCTGCAGGTCCGCGCCATCGACCTGATGCGCCGGCTCTGCGATCTCGGGTTCACCGTGCTCGTGGAGACCTCGGGCGCGCATGACATTTCCGCCCTGGATCCACGCATTCGGCGCATCGTTGATTTGAAGGCGCCGGGGAGCGGTGAGGTGCATCGCAATCGCCTGGAGAATCTGGAGCATTTGCGATCAACCGATGAGCTGAAGCTGGTTCTCGGAAGCCGGGAAGATTACGCGTGGGCGAAGGACATGCTCACCCAACATCATCTCGCCGAGCGGTGTCCTGTGCTGTTTTCGTGGGTGGCGCCGCTGTTGCCGCATCAGCGGGATGCATCCCTCAAGGCGCTTCCCGAAGTCCACACTCCGATGAGCCGACAGGAGTTGGTGGAGGCCATTGTCGCCGATGCCCTGCCGGTCCGCTTCCAGTTGCAGATGCACAAATTCATCTGGTCCCCCGACCTGCGCGGGGTCTGATTCCCCGCCCGTCACCCCGCATGTCAGGACGCTCCCCCAGGTCGGACACCACGCTGCAACGGCTGCGGCGGTATGAGTCGCGCAACGTGACCTTCCAGGAGGCCGACGGCTCCTGGCCGATCGTCTGGTCCAAGGCCCGCGGGACGCGGGTCACCGACGCAGACGGACGGCGCTATCTGGATCTGACGGCGGCGTTTGGCGTGGCCGCGGCGGGCCATGCCAATCCGCGAGTGGTACGCGCCGGAGCCCGGCAAATGGGCACGCTCCTGCACGCCATGGGGGACGTGCATCCGCACCCGCTCAAGGCGGATCTGGCCCAGGCGCTGTCGCGGCTGACCTTTGAGCGCTGGACGCGACGCACCCGATCCCGCGCCGAGGGCAAGAGCGTGTTCGGCACCTCAGGATCGGAGGCGGTGGAAGTGGCGCTCAAAACCGCGCGGCTCGCCACCGGCAAACCTGGCATCATCGCCTTCTCCGGCGGATATCACGGGCTCGGGTACGGAGCGCTGAACGCGACCCATCGCGAACTTTTCCGAGGTCCGTTTCTCAACCAGCTCCGCGAGTTCGGGCACTTCGTGGCGTTTCCGGAAGTCGGCACATCCAAGGCGCTCGACGGCATGGAAGCCGCGATTCGACGCCTGGCGCGCACGCACTCCGTGGGGGCCATTCTCGCCGAACCGATCCAGGCCCGCGGCGGCATCCGCATCCCACCACCGGGATTCCTTCGGCGCCTGCGTTCGCTCGCCGATGCCTTGGGCGCGGTGTTGATCCTCGACGAAATCTACACCGGGTTTGGGCGCACCGGACTCTGGTTCGCGTGCGAACACGAGTCGGTGGTGCCGGATCTCATCTGCCTCGGGAAGGCGTTGACCGGCGGGTTTCCGCTCAGTGCCTGCGTCGGGAAAGCCGACCTCATGGACCGCGCCTGGCCGCCGTCGGCAGGCGAAGCAATCCACACCAGCACGTATCTCGGCCATCCGGTCGGCTGCGCCATGGCCCTGGCCCAAATCGCCGAGATCGAATCGCGCCAGCTGGTTCAAGCCTCCGCCTTACGGGGACGCGAACTCATGAAGGGACTCACCACGCTCGCACGCCGCGCCGGCAGCATCCGGCGACGCGTTCGCGGGATTGGACTCATGGCAGGCATCGAGTTACGTCATGCGGACGGACGCCCGGCCACCACCGAATCGATTGCCGTCATGAAGGAGCTTCTCCGGCGCGGATTGATCGTGCTCCCCGAGGGCGCCGACTCCGAGGTCATCAGCTTCACGCCTCCCCTCACCCTTTCCTCCACCGAATTGAAACGGACCCTGCGGATCCTGGGCGAGGTCCTGGAGACCTGCGTTCCATGACCCTCTCCGAAATGCGCCGTTGGCTCGACAGCCGCGGCATTCAGCTCACGCGGTCGCTTGGCCAGAACTTCCTGCACGACGGCAACCAGCTTCGTCGCATCGCCGCAGCGGCCGACTGCCAGCCTGGGGATTCACTGCTGGAGATTGGCCCGGGGCTGGGACCGCTGACCGAACTGCTCATTGCCACCGGATTCCCGGTGCTGGCGGTGGAGAAGGATCAGCGTTTGGTGGAAGTTCTACGTGAACGATTTGCCACCGCCGCCAACTTCACTCTGCTTCACGACGACGCGCTCGAATGGTTGAAGCGCGGTTCGCACGACTGGACCGGATGGAAGCTGGTGGCCAATTTGCCGTATTCCGTTGGGTCCCCCATTCTGGTGGAACTGGCGCTCGGTCCGTGTCCACCCGAACGGCTGGTTGCCACGCTGCAACGCGAAGTGATCCAGCGCATCGTCGCCTCACCCGGCACCGAACCCTACGGACTGCTGAGCCTGCTGCTGCAGGTCCGATATGAACCGGCGGGCACCTTCGGCATTCCAGCGTCGTGCTTCTTTCCGCCGCCCGACGTGGAATCCTCCTGCGTCACCCTGCGCCGTCGCACGCCCGAGCTGCTGTCGGCCGCGGAACTGACCTGCTTCGTCCGCGTGGTAAAGCTCGGATTCTCGCAGCGCCGGAAGATGATGCGGAAACAGCTGCGCGCCGCATGGCCGGAAGCCACGCTGGATGCCGGTCTGGCCGCCGCGGGAATCGCCTCCACGGCTCGGGCCGAGGATGTGGGGCTCGAGGCGTTCGTCACCCTCACGCGCCACCTGCACGCCGCGTCCCCGACTTCGCCGCCTTCCGGACCTTCACCGGTTTAGCCGGAGTGACGGGCTTCTTCGCTTTCCGAAGCGTCGGCTTGGTTTTGGATTTCGGCGTCGCCTTCGCCCGGGTCTTGCCCCCAGTTCTCGCAGTCGGCTTCGTCGCCGGGGCGGAGGCCGCGGCCGCTTCACGGGAAAGATCCACGGCGCGCCACAGATACCAGCTGGCCGTCGTGCGATGCGGTCGCCAGCGTTCGCCGGCAGCGAGGAGTTCCTTGGGCGACGGCATCTCCTCGAGTCCGTAGGCAATCCGATAGCCATTGCGGACCCCGAAATCATCCACGGGCAGGACATCCGGGCGCCCGAGGGTGAACATGAGGAACATCTCCACGGTCCAGCGGCCCACGCCGCGGCATTCGGTCAGGCGCCCGATGATTTCCTCATCCGGCAGCACGGCGAGGGCTTCGCGATGCGGCACCACGCCGGAGATCGTCTTGGCACAAATGTCGCGGATGGCGGCGAGCTTGGATCGCGAAAATCCTGCCGCACGAATGGCCTCGTCAGGCACCGCCGCCACTTCCTCGGGCTGCGGGAATCGATCACCCGGAAACAGCGCAAGGAAGCGTCCCAGGATGGTTTCCGCCGCCGTGCCGTTGAGCTGCTGATGCGCCACCGCCCGGATGAGCGCCTCAAACGGGGAGCGATCGGGCAGCGGCGTCAACGGACAGGGGCCGACCGATTTGATGAGCCGGGCGATGACCGGATCCACCTTGGAGAGATGCGCGTGCGTTTTGGGAGTCATGGGAGTTCGAAGCATCCCGCCCGGGCGGACGCGGACGCCGAGTTACAGGAGCGCAGCCAACGCCGAACGCGGGGCCGGGACAATGAAAATCACCCCCGGCCCGCGGCCGCCACCTCGCCTTGATCCGCGAGGCGGTTCAGCGCCGGGCCGCTGACGCGCATCAGGCGCCATTCATCCATCGCCTCCGCGCCCAGCGATTCGTAGAACTGGATGCTGGGCTTGTTCCAATCGAGGACCGCCCATTCAAACCGGCCGCAACCCCGCTGGCGCGCGATCCGGGCAAGCTCCAGCAACAGCGCCTTGCCAATGCCCCGGCCTCGGAACTCGGGATGGACAAACACATCCTCGAGATAGATCCCCGGGCGGCACAGGAACGTGGAGAAGTTGTGGAAGTAGAGGGCGAACCCGGCGGACACGCCGTTCCACTCCGCGAGGATGACCTCCGAACGCGGTTGCGAACCGAACAAGTGTTCCTCAAGTGCGGCTTCGGTAGCCACCACCTCGTCGAGCAGCTTCTCGTACTCGGCAAGCGCCCGGATGAAGCGAAGGATCAGCGGGACGTCGGCACGCACCGCTGGCCGGAGCCGCAGCGCCGGGGTCAACGGGCCGGATGGATCTGGGGAGGCCACAAAGAGGTCCCGGCGCGTGCTGGCAACCGATCAACGACGGAATGGCAGCGGCGCCGGAGCAGCGGCGGCGGCACCGGGAAGCTCGTGCGCGCAGGGCTGGTTGATGGGCACCTCGGGAACGGCGTTGTTGGGAGTCACGATGCCGCGCTGCAGCATCCAGGCCTCAACCTCCTCGCCGCTGACATCGGCAAGGATCTGGCCGTTGATCTCCACGGTCGGCTGCTTGGTCTGGCCGGTCTTTTCGACCATTTCCTGGAAGAAATCGGGCCGGTTGATGATGTCGCGCTCCTCGAAGGCGAGGTTGTACTTCTTGAAGACGGCGCGAACGCCGCCACTCCAGCCGCACCAGGGCTTGAGGTAGGCGACGATTGTCGGGGTGGTAGCGGTTTCAGTCATAGCGCGCCGAACCTGACACACCCGACCGCCGTGGCAAGGGGGCAGCTCCCGAAGTCCCGGATTGAATCTCGCCGCGGCGGCAGCACCCTCATCGGCATGTCGTCCTCCCCGATTTCCCGGCGCGACCTTCTGCGCGGCTCCGTGGCCCTGGCCGCCTATTCCCTGGCCAGCCGTCCGCTTTCCGCCTTCGGACTGGAACCGGCGACCGGCGAGGAACTCATTCCCTTTCTCGATCCCCAGCCCTACGACGCCAAGCGCCCCATGCTGCGCTGGGCGAATCTTCACAAC
>CANGMO010000152.1 GCA_947454295.1 Verrucomicrobiota bacterium
CCGCGGCCTCAAGGAGCAGTTCGGAACCCGCGTCCAGGTCACCCCGGATTCCACCTTCGTCGGTCTCGATGCCTACAAGAAGGTCATTGATCAGGTCGACGTGGTCCTGCTGGCCACCCCTCCGGGCTTCCGCCCGCTCCACCTCCGCTACGCCGTGGAGAAGAACAAGCACATCTTCTGCGAGAAGCCGGTGGCCACCGATCCGGCGGGCATCCGTCACGTGATGGAGTCGGTCCGCATGGCGAAGGAGAAAAAACTGCACTTCGTCTGCGGCTTCTGCTGGCGCTCCGATCTGCCCCGCCGCGCCCTCTACGAGCAGATCCACACCGGCACCCTCGGCGAGGTGAAGTCGGTTTATGGCACCTACCTCACCGGCCCGGTGAAGCCGATGCCCGCCGCCGCCACCCGCAAGCCGGGCATTGGTGACCTGGAGTGGCAGCTCCGCAACTGGATGAACTTCTCCTGGCTGGCCGGCGACGGCTTTGTCGAACAGTGCATCCATACCGTCGACAAGCTGGCCTGGTGCATGCACGACCAGCCGCCGATCAAGTGCACCGCCACCGGTGGCCGCATGATTCCGAACAACGAGGGCAACATCTATGACCACATGACCGTGGTGTACGAGTACGCCAACGGCGTTCGCGGTGTCATCGCCCAGCGCCAGATTCCCGGCTGCTACAACGACAACTCCGATTACATCGTCGGCACCAAGGGCTACGCCACCTCCGGCTGGAGCAATCCGACCATCCGTGGCGAGAACAACTGGCGCTACAAGGCCGAGGGCAAGGCCCGCGACATGTACGTCATCGAGCACGAGGAACTCTTCGCCAGCATCCGCGGCGGCAAGTACCGGTTCGACGGTGACTGGCTCGCCTCGAGCTGCCTCCAGGGCATCATGGGTCGTCTGGCCGCCTACACCGGCAAGGAGATCACCTGGGAGGACGCCCTGAACTCTCCTGAGAATCTGCATCCAGAAGGCGAATTCTCCTGGGACATGAAGGTTCCGTTCATGCCCGTTCCGCTCCCGGGCAAGTACAACCCCGCCTGATTCCCGCTCTTCAAGGCCGCATCGACCTCGATGCGGCCTTTTTGCTTTTCCCCGAGTTTCACGTCCACAGGTCCCCAATCGTCTCCGCTCATGAATCGCCGCTCGTTCCTCCAAACCGCCTCGCTGGCCGGCGGGCTCGTTGCCCTCGAAACCGGATGCACCACCGCCGGTGCGGCTCCGAAGTCACCGATTCCGGTGTCGAAGGCGCAGCCCGGTCATCGGAAGATCCGCAAGGGCATCATGTGGGGCACCATCGGGGTGAAGGGCTCGGTGCTCGAACGCGCCCAGGCGGTCAAGGCCGCGGGATTTGACGGCGTGGAGCCGATGGGTGGCATGGATCAGGACGAGATGGTGCGGGCGCTGGACGCCACCGGCCTCAAGGCGGGAAGCGTCTGCTGCCACACCCACTGGGCCAAGCCGCTGTCCGATCCCAATCCCGCCGTGCGCGAGACCGGCCTTGAGGGCCTGCGCCAGTCCCTCCGCGATGCCCATCGCTATGGCGCCCCCTCGGTCCTGCTGGTGCCCGCGGTGGTAAATGACAAGGTGTCGTATGCCGATGCCTATGTCCGGTCGCAGAATGAGATTCGCAAGGCCATCCCCCTGGCCGAGCAATTGGGCGTCAAGATTAGCATCGAGAACGTCTGGAACAATTTCCTCCTGAGCCCGATTGAAGCGGCACGGTACCTCGACGAACTCGAATCCCCCGCGGTGCGCTGGCACTTTGACTGCGGCAATATCATCCACTACGGCTGGCCCGAGCAGTGGATCCGCATCCTGGGGCACCGCATCCAGACCCTGCACATCAAGGAATACAGCCGCGCCAAGTCCGACAAGCAGGGCAAGTGGGCCGGCTTCGATGCCGAGTTCCTCAAGGGCGACAACAACTGGCCCGCGATCATGAAGGCGCTCGACGACATTGGATTCAACGGCTGGGGCATCGCCGAACAGGGCGGTGGCGGCAGTCCGGAGGGGCTTCGCAAGCTCAGCACGGAGATGGACACCATCTTCGCGAGCTAAAGCGCTGGACGGGCGCGTGGCGGGATCGGACCTGGCACCCTGAGCTGGCCCCGCATGTTCGGAGTCCCGTCTTCAGCCGGTCCGCGTTCGCCGCGCCACGCCGCCTGAAGGCGGTACTCCAAACGGGCTGCCACGCGTGGACACTCCTCCGTGCGGAGGTGTGAATTCCAAGGGTGGTGGCTTTCCTGGCTTCACGGATGCGCGAGCCGATCCAACTACGGGTAGCCGCCGAGGGAACGAGGCGGATTTCGCCCCCACATGTCGAGCCGCCCCAACGGAACCGAGGAGGCGATACTGACGCCGGGGGATCCGCCTCCTCCCGGCGTCGGCTGCGGGTGACGTGCGTCTCGTGGCGGGATCGGACCTGGCACCCTGAGCTGGCCCCGCATGTTCGGAGTCCCGTCTTCAGCCGGTCCGCGTTCGCCGCGCCACGCCGCCTGAAGGCGGGACTCCAAACGGGCTGCCATGCGTGGACGATCCTCCGTGCGGAGGTAGGCATTCCCTGCGAATCTTCGCGACGCTCCTCCCCACTTTTCGGCTTCCGCCTTGCCGGCTCCGCGGCATCGTCGTGACGTGACTCCACCCGCGATCCGCCTGTCCGCCGCATGGCTTGGTGCCATGGTGCTGATCGCGTTGTGGTCGGGCTGCTCTCCGTCGTCACCAGCCCCTGCGGCGCAAGGCGGGACGACGAATGCCGCAGCCGCGCCGAGGGCTGTTGCCCCGGAGGTGCCGGTGCTCGACCCTGCGCTCCTTCCGACGGTCACCGCCACCAATGGCTACGTCGGCTCGGCATCGTGTCGTGAGTGCCACGCGGATCCCTACGACAGTTGGCATCGGAGCTTTCATCGGACGATGACGCAGCTGGCGGACGCGCGGACGGTGCAGGCGAAGTTCGATCGCGTGGTGCTCACGAACAATGGCACGCGGTTCAGTCTTTCGACTCGCAGCAATGAGCTGTGGGTTCGCATGGAGAAGGCGGCGGCCGCCAATTCCGATGTGGTCCAGCCCGGGGCGGTGGATGCGCCCATCTCGCTCGTCACCGGGTCGCATCACATGCAGGTCTTTTGGCTCCCGAACGGCATGGGCAATTGCCAGATCGGCTTTCCCTTCACCTGGCTGATACCGGAGCAGCGCTGGGTTCCACGCAATTCCACCTTTCTTCGGCCTCCCGATGCGGACCACAAATCGGAGACCTGGAACATCGTGTGCAGCCGCTGCCACACCACCGGTCCAGAACCCCATCTCAACCGACAGGAACGCACCTTCGCCACGCAGGTCGCTGAGTTCGGCATCTCCTGCGAAGCCTGTCACGGGCCGGCGGAACGTCATGTCGCCGTGGAAACCGACCGTCGTACGCGTGGCCTGCCCCGGAAGGAATCGGGGGTGGATCACGCGATTGTGCATCCGGAGAAGTTGGAGCCGGCCCGCACCTCGCAGGTGTGTGCGTTCTGCCACTCCATGAAGTGGTACGACCGCAACGAGGGTTGGTCGGAGAATGGGTTTCGTTTCCGACCCGGTGACGATCTGGAAGCCACCACGCCCGTAATCCGCCCGCGTCATCTGGATCAGCAGCCTTGGTTGAATCGCGTGTTGGCCGCCAACCCCGATCTGCTCAAGGACTTCTTCTGGAATGACGGCATGATTCGGGTCAGCGGCCGCGAATACAACGGACTCATCGAATCGCCCTGCTACCAGGGCGGCAAATTCACCTGCCTCTCCTGTCATTCGCTCCACTCCAGCGAACCCGACGACCAGCTCGCGCGCGATCGCACGGACAATCGCGCCTGCATCCAGTGTCATCCGAAGTTCCGCGACACCTCCGCGCTGACGGCGCATACGCATCATGCCTCCACCTCGTCCGGGAGCGAGTGTTACAACTGCCACATGCCGCACACCACGTACGGGGTGCTCTCGGCGATTCGCAGCCATGAGATCAGCAGTCCGCGCGTGGCGGACGCGCTCAAGACCGGCCGGCCCGATGCTTGCACGCTCTGTCATCTCGATCAGACGCTGCAGTGGACGGCCACCCGCCTGAACGAGTGGTATCGCCAGCCCGTGCCGGCGCTGCCCGAGGGAGGCGCCCAGGTTGCGGAATCGGTACGCCTGGCCCTCACCGGGGATGCGGGTCAGCGGGCCTTAATCACCTGGCATCTCGGATGGGAACCGGCCCTGCGCGCTTCTGGAATTCCACGCGGCAGCGGATGGGCCGAACCCCTGCTGGGCTTGCTGCTCGACGACCCCTATTCCGCGATCCGCTGCCTGGCGGAGCGTTCCCTGCGTCAGTCCGGGTCCGCGGCGCCGACCGGCTACGATTATACGGTGCCGGTGGAGGCCCGCCCGCCGGCGCGGCTGACGGTGTGGGAGCGGTGGGCGACGACTCCGGGCAACGGTGCTGCCGACGCCGCCCGCGCGCGACGGGTCCTCGTCGAGGCGCCGCGCGACATGGGATCCGCCCTCGCCCCGTGGCTTGCGCGCCGAAGCGAACGCCCCATGCGCCTCCGCGAGTGAGCGGTGGGGTGGCCTGGGGGCGGTCAACTGCGCTCGGTGGAGGGTGGTTTCTCCGGAGTGCTACGATGCGAGGTCGTGACCGGATCGGACTGCGCCGCCGAATGCGGTCCCGCATGTTCGGAGTCCCGTCTTCACACGGTCTGCGTTCGCCACGCCACGCCGCCTGAAGGCGGGACTCTGAACGGGCTGCCACGTGTGGATGCGGCTCTGTGGTGAGGTTCGTTTTCCCCGCCAAGTTTCGTGACGTGGGCCGACGTGGAGCGCTTCCGTCCCTCCGGCTCGACATCCCGAAGAGTGGTGCGGCATGGTCGGTTTCGATCTTCGTCCCCCAAGAAATAAAAACGCCCGCCGGTGAGGGCGGGCGTTGATGAAACAGAGTTTGTATCGAGCCTTTGAGACTAGCGACCGGCACCCAGGCGGCTGACGGTGTTGAAGGCTTCCTTGGCCTTCGGGTCCTCGATGCCGAGGCCACGCAGCTCACCAGCCACCGACTTCAGCAGTCCGCGAAAGGCCTCCTGCTGATCCGGGGTGGTGGCCGCCTCGTTGGCTTTGACCAGCGCGGCAACCACGGCGTCGTAGTCCTTCTTCGCCATCGCGGCCGCGACCTCGGTGCCGCCGGGAGCTGCGGGGGCAGCAGCCGTCGGCTCGGGGGCCGCCGCTTTTTTGCAGCCCACCAGGGGCATGGCACCCAGCAGCAGGCTGAGGGTGACGACGGGTAGGGACTGAAGAACGCGGCGATGCATGGCAGGAAGCGGAACGGTCACTTGGTGTACTCGGGTCCGCAGTAGAGTTCGTTCGGGCGCGACTTGTCGGTCTTCGCGATCCGCATGTATTCCTTCCACTTTACGAAGGTCGCGGTGCCGCCGAAGCGACCCAGCATGGCGCCGCCTCCCAGATCTTTGGAGTTGCTGGTGTAGGCGCCCGAGCCGGCATGCCGCTGCGAAACGCCTTCGGCGCCGTCCTGCGGGTTGTTGCTGGCGTCGTTGAAGAGGAAGCCGTTGGTCTCGTCCTGCTCCCACATCTGGATGTCGGTGGCGAGGAAGTCGCTGATCTTGTAGGTGCGGCCGAGGTCACCCACGTTGGCGCCCTTGTCCGGGTAACCGGCCACGGTGCCGTTCCAGCAGTAGGAGGTCACTTTGACCGGACGCGCCAGCCACCAGGTCTTCCACTTGCCGATGCCGCGGGTCGCGATGTCCTTGGGGCAGTACATCACGTTGACGGTGCTCAGGAAGGGCCCGAGCTGGCCAACTTTGAAGAACTGAACCTGGTTCGAGTACTCCGGGGATCCGATGTCCTTGCCGGCGGCGGAAACGGGAGCCGCAGGTCCGCCTGGGATGCGGTTGTTGTTCTTCGTGGCGTAGGCCCAGCCGTCATAACCGGTCAGATCGCCGCCCCAGGTGGGATAGGCGTTGTAGTCCCGGTTGTCGGTGGAATACATGTGATTCGCCAACAGGATCTGCTTCACGTTGTTGATGTCCAACGTGAGTTGTGCGCGATCCTTGGCGCGGCCCAGGGCGGGCAGAAGCATGCCCGC
>CANGMO010000153.1 GCA_947454295.1 Verrucomicrobiota bacterium
GGAGGGAAAACTCAACCAAGGGACGCTCAATGGGTACTTCTGCGCCGGGCTTTTTGGGGAAAGCGACGCGGTCTTCATGGGGAAGCCGGGAGCCGACCGGATGGACCGCTACGTGGTGGAGACCCAGGGCGGGATGGGACAGGTGGCCAGCGAGGTGAGTCCCAAGATTGGCGAAACGGCCCTCCTCGTCATGAAGGTGGAGATCCGGGAGGGGAATGATCGAATCACGCTGTTTGTGAACCCGACCCCGGGCAAGCCAGAGCCAGCCACGGGCGTCGTGAAACAGGACACGGATTTGGGAGACTTGAAGGGCGTCGCCCTCTATTCCACCGGGGCGCATGTGGTGGATGAGCTGCGCATCGGCGGCAGCTTTGCCTCCGTGGTTCCGGAGGATCCGTCGCTTCGCTGAACGTTGGAGGTGCGACCGGGAATTGGGGTACCCATTCCCGTATCGCCAACCTCCCGTCTGCTCAAATAGAGTGCGCGCGCACAAGGAGCGTCGCGGCACAGGTCACTTACCGAGTGAATTTTCCCACAGAAAAACACGGCAATAGATGGGCACTGGGCGTTAGCGGCATCGCTTTCATGGCGCTGGTGTGGCTCGGAACGGTGGGCTGGTTGAGTCGCGAGCCGGAAAACTGGCCGCGGAATCCGGTGGCGTGGTGGACGGCGGATGAACATTGGAGCCGGCCCCTGTGGCCGATGAATCAAAACCTTTGGGGGGTCGCCCAGGTGGAGCGGGTCGAAGGGAACCCCGCCTTCCGCATCGAGATGCGCTCTCCGCCGGCCGGGGATGTGGTCTCCCTCGGACGTTGGCGCGAGGCGAAGTCGGATTGGAGCCTGTCCCTGTTTGTTCGGATGGAGCCTCACTCCGAAGTGCTTCCGGATGTCCTGACGTTGTTCAGTGCGATCGGAGATCATTTCGGGACCCAGATGACCCTCAATCGAGGGCGGCTGGTCGCCAGGCAGCCCATGGTTCGAAGTGGCCAGGAATTTGGATCGCTCCTGTTCTCGGTGACCAATGCGGCCCAATTCCCGATCGCCACCTGGGTTCACGTCGCGCTGGTGCACCAACATGGCTGGCTGCGGCTGTTTCAGGACGGAACCCTCTGCGGCGAGGTGTACACCCAGGAGGGAATATCGCCGCATCTTGCTGCGCTGTCGTTGGAGGGGGCGGCGGTGGGCACGATTGGCAAGGGGGCGGCTGTGGCTTACGACGATGTGGTCCTCTTCGATCATTCCCTGTCTGAAGTTGAGATGATGGCGATCGCCCGTGCCGGCCGGGGTGGGTGGGGAGATGCCATCCGGATGCAGAGGCTCGCCGATAGTGTCTGGCGAGCCGGTGGGCTCATATTGCTGGCGATTGGTTCGTTGGGGTTGATTTGGATTCTCGGCAGGCGTCGCGGCTTTTGGGCGGTCGGGATCCAGCTCCGGCGACCTCAGTATCGTGCGGTCCTTCTGACGGCGGTCGTCGGGCTGGTGACGACTTCGGTCATCGCGTGGGCGCTGTACGTTGAGGCGAAGGTTTCGGATGAACAGCAGTTCACGGACCGGTTGCACGCATTTACCGAGAAGGCCGATACGGATTTCGAACGCATCGTGGCGCTGTTGGAGCGCGCCCGGGACTGGGTGTCTGCCCAGTCCGACCTCAACCAGGAGGCGTGGGCGCTGTGGTTGAAGGTCAATCATGTTCCCCACGACTTTGGAGATTACCTGGTGGGCGTTGGGTATGCCCTGCAGGTGTTGCCCGGTGAACTCAAGGCGCATGAGGCTGAGTGGGCTGGGAAACACCACTACCCCTACCGGATTTACCCAGCGATTACCCAATCCGTTCATCCACTCTCGACCCAACGGCTGAGTTGGAATCGGGAGAGTATCCTCCTGGGAGACCCGAGACTGCCGGTGGTGTTGTTTCAACCCGGGGATCTTCAAGATCCCTCATGGAGAACCAACGAAACCTTGGTGGGACGGGACCTGCTCACGCCGTACCCCAAGGATCCTCCCAGCCTGTCCGAGGCGAGCCGCCTCGTTTCAACCATTGTTGACGGCAATATTCAGCCGTCGCCGGTCATCGAAGTTTCGCCCGCAGCTTGGACCGGACGCTCCATTTCCGGCATACGCATTCATGTCCCGCATACTACCGGCCCCGGGGACTATGCGGTCCTCAATGGGTCGCTTGGCCAGGTAAGCATGCCGGCGTCGCGTTGGAAGGGAGATGTGTTTGCCAGCGTCGATGGTCTGGCTTGGCTGCGCAGCTGGTATGCCGAGGATGCCTCTCCCTGGTTGGCGCTGCGGGTTTATATGGGCGGCAACAGCGAGGAACGATCCGAGATCCTGGCAGATTCGGCCGACCTCACTCCCCATGCGAAATGGGATCCGCACGCGTATCTGTCCCGAACCCTTTCCATCCCGTTCTACCATCATCGGCTCATTGTGGATGTGTGCACCACGCCAGTGTTCGAGGCGCACTCAAAGCGCAATCGCCCCTGGTACGCGCTCGGCATCGGATCGGGATTCACGCTGCTGATGTCGGGGCTGCTGTTTGTCGAAGTGCGCGGGCGGGAGAAGGAGGCGGCTATTGCGGAGCAATTGCGGGTGGTGAACGCCGAGCTGGCACGCACCCAGCGCGAGCGCGAACGCCTGTCGCGCAACCTGCACGACGGCACCATCCAGAGCCTCTATGCGGTGGGCCTGCATCTTCAATATGCCGAGCGTCATCTGCCCGCTCCGGCGGAACGAAGCGCGCAGGGACTGGACGAGGGGAAGCGCCTGGTGCAGGAGACCATCGTGGAGCTGCGCGAGTTCCTGCTGTCGTTAAAGGATGAAACCGTCGGGACCCGGACCTATTCCCAAACCATCGACGATCTGGTGACGCGCTTGCGTCGGACCACCCCGATGGAGATCACACTCTCGGTCTCCCCGGAGTCCAGCGGCCTGCCGTCGTCAATGGTGGTCCAGCTGGTGCACATCACGCGTGAGGCACTCTCGAACGCGGTGCGTCATGGCTCCTGCCGCAACCTGTGGATCCGGCTCGAATCGGTATTGCACCTGGTTCCGGAAGCCGGCAGTGCGGCCTTCAGGTGGCGACTGCAAATCGAGGACGACGGGGTGGGATTCGTGCCCCAGCAGTCCGGCTCAGGCGGCTTTGGCCTGCTGACCATGCGGGAGCGAACCGCGGAATTGAAGGGGACGCTGCAACTCGACTCGTCGCCCGGCCACGGGACGTGCGTGGTGGTCGAGTTCTCCGTCGATCCGCAATTGGGTCCGCTCAACCGGCCGCCGGTCGCATGACGACGCGGCACCCGATTCCTTTTCAGAGATTCCCATCCATCATGATCCCCGAAACCCCACCCGTTCGAGTGCTGCTCACGGACGACCACGCCGTTGTCCGCATTGGGTTGAAAACCATCCTCGCCGAGGATCCCCGGCTCCAGATTGTTGGCGAGGCGGCCAACGGGGAGGAGTGTCTCCGACTGGTGCCGGTGCTGAAGCCGCAGGTCGTGTTGCTGGATCTTCGACTGCCGGACATTCCCGGATATGAAGTGTGCCGACGGTTGAAGCTGCTGCCCGAGCCGCCGGCGGTGCTGGTGCTCACGTCGTTTGCCGACGACCAGCTCGTGCTGGAGTCCATCAGCGCCGGGGCCGACGGGTATCTGCTGAAGGATTTTGAGCAGGCAGAACTGGCCGGAGCCATCACGCGTGTGGCGGCCGGTGGTTCGATCCTCGATCCTGTCATCGCCCGCAAGGTCATCGGCGTGGCGCGCAATGAAGAGCGCGGACGTTCCTCGAACTCGACGTTCCGGGTTGGCGCTGCCGGTGCCAATGGGAACGGGCATGGAAGCATGCATGCGAACGGCAGTGGAATCGGCCGCGGCCGCACCGATCGGCTCTCGCCGCAGGAGCAGCGCATCCTGAACCTTCTGGCGGACGGCAACACGAACAAGGAAATCGCCCTCGCGATGGGCCTCGGGGAAGGCACGGTTCGGAACTACCTAACGTCGGTGTTCACCAAGCTCGGCGTGGAAAACCGCACCGAGGCGGTGTCCTTGTGGTTGCGCAGGTAGTGAACGGTGGACCGCTAATGGTCGCCGCAGCGTTTCGCAGCCTTCTCGATGCAGCAACTGGGCGGCCCGGCTTCGTCGGAATCCGCGTCGAACGATCCTTAGTTCCGTGAAACCCCGGTTTGCAATTGGTGGCGCGTCCACGGGAGGAAGATCGGCATCGACATGACAATTGAGGTGCGGTCCAGACAGAGTCGGCACCGATGCCTCGTTGCTGATCCATGACTGCGCCCGTCAGACCGACTCGCATTCTCCTCACCGATGACCACGCCGTGGTTCGCATTGGGTTAAGAACCATTCTGACGGAGGATCCACGGCTGCAGATTGTGGGGGAGGCTCCGTCCGGCGCCGAATGCCTGAAACTGGTAGCCAGCCTGCGGCCGGATCTGGTGCTGCTGGATCTTCGGCTGCCCGACATTCCCGGCTTTGAAGTCTGTCGTCGTCTGAAGGCGCTTCCCACGCCACCTGCGGTGCTCGTTCTGACCTCCTTTGCCGATGATCAACTGGTGCTGGAAGCCATCAGCGCCGGTGCCGATGGCTACCTGCTCAAGGACTTTGAACAGACGGAACTCGCCAACTCCATCGTGCGCGTGGCCCAGGGGGGATCGATTCTGGATCCCATCATCGCGCGCAAGGTGCTGGGAGCGGCACGAAATGGCGGCCAGGGAGTGGCGGGAGTCCAGGGAATGGGAACTGGCCGTACAGACCGGTTGTCTCCGCAGGAGCAGCGCATTCTGACCCTGCTGGCCGATGGCCATACCAACAAGGAAATCGCCTCGGCGATGGGATTGGGGGACGGCACCGTGCGCAACTACCTGACGGCGATCTTCACGAAACTGGGCGTAGAGAATCGGACCGAGGCGGTGGCGCTGTGGCTTCGTCGTTGATTGGATCCGCGGACCGTGCCGGGTCGTGAGGAGCTCCGGCGTCCTTCAATCCTCCTTGGCGTCTTCGAAAGCAGATCATGCGGCGTCAATGCCGGACCAGTGTCGATCCTCCCGACGATGCGCCCGCGAATGGGAGGAATGTCACGGTCCCTTGGCGCTTCGGCGTCCTTGGCTTGATCACGTGGTCTGAGCCGGATGGGGTCACGCAAAAGCCGTAAAGACGCCAATAAGTCGGCGGAATTCCGCCGGGTGGCGCGAGGCTCCCGCCGAAGCGGGTGCGTAGACGGCGGGTGGGACGCGTCGCGGCGAGGAGCAACCCGTCCGCTCGCCCGGCTCATCAGGAGATTCGCCCTTCCGCCACTGTGGTTCGCGATGTGACCGGGGTGGTTGGTGACATGGGGTGGCGTGCAATCCGCCTCCTTCCGTCGGCGGCTACGGGTGGAGCCCGCCTCCGGAGCTTGCCCGATCGCCGGATGACGAGTACTTAGGTGCGATGCGTTTTCGTCCTTATCTGGCCGTTGCCGTGACCGCCTCCCTTGCCTCGTTCGGTTGCAACAAGGAGTCGATCCAAGTTTACCAGGCTCCCAAGGACATCGCCTCCGCCGGGGCAACCGATGCGGGCATGGGGATGCCAGCAGGTGCCCCGGGAGCCAATCCGCATGGAGCACCCAGTGCAGAGCGGCCTCCCTGGACCGTTCCCAACGGGTGGACGGAAAAGCCCCGTGATGGTTCGGCCATGCGCATCGCCAGCTATGGCGTGACCTCACCGGACGGGCGCAGTGTGGATATTTCCGTGGTGCCGCTGGGGCCGGTGGCCGGCAGCGAGCTCGACAATGTGAATCGCTGGCGCGGTCAAATTGGGCTGGGAGCGATCAGTCAGCCGGAGCTCGATGCCCTGACCTCGGCGGCGTCGATCGGGACCATGACCGGCAAGCTCTACGACATGGTGGGCACCCAGCCGACGCTGGATGGCAAGTACAAGGCCCGAACCGTGGCGGCCGTGTTGAGCACAGGCGGCACGACTGTCTTCTTCAAGATGACCGGTGAGGATGCGCTGGTGACTGAGAACAAGCCCAAGTTCCTTGCCTGGCTGAAGTCCGTGGACACCGGAGAGGGTTCGGCGTCCGCGTCCGCGTCGGCGCCGTCGCCGGTCGCGGCC
>CANGMO010000154.1 GCA_947454295.1 Verrucomicrobiota bacterium
GAGTTCAGCCAGGTTTCCCGCCGCACCACCATGGGATTCCCGCTTACCCCGAGTTTGCCGAAGTGGCTCAGGAGATTGGCCGTTGCCACCGAGGCAACCACCACCTCGCCGGCCCCGGTGCACAATTCCGGCTGCGCGTGATACCGGGCTGCCTCCACCAGTGATTCCGGCAGCGAGTGCGCCGTGAGGTACTCGGCCCCAAGTTCCCCGTGGTCCATCCCCAAGAGGCGGAGTTCGTGATCCCTGAGATCGCCGCCTTCGGATTGGGCCGCTTCGTTGATCGCGTTGAAGTGATCGGGGAATTGCGTCGCCATCACAATTTTCCCCACGTCGTGGAGCAATCCCGCGACGTAGACGACCTCGGACACCTCGTCACCGGCGAAGCGGGTGAGCTCGCGGGTGATCATCGCCGTTCCGAGGCAGTGCTGCCAGAAACCGCGCCAGTGAAAGCGGCAGGGGCCAGTGAGCTTTTGGAAATCATCGACCACCGGGGTCGTCAAGGCGAGCTGCCGGACCCTGCGGATGCCGATGTGCAGGACTGCCTCCTCCACCGTCCTCACCTTTCGGCTTAGCGAGAAGTAGGCCGAATTGGCCAGCTGGAAGACATGGGAAGTGAGGCTGGGATCGCGCCGGATCAGATCGGAAACCTGCGCCAGATAGCGCTGGTCGGCATCGAGCATCTCACGAAGGGAGGCGCCAATGCGCCGAAGCGAGGGCAGCTGAGGGCAGCGATCCACCTGACGGAGGATCGCTTGGCGATCCAGAGGTTCGACAACCACGGATCCTGCTGCGGCGACGAACGACATGCAGACCTCCTCTAGGCATCGACTGCCAGGGGGGCGACTTGAGGAAAAAATTGGAAATTCTTCCGCGTTCCAACCGGGGTCTGGAATCCCCAAAACGCCTCAAGTCCTGGGAGAGGTCCACCGATGCAGGAGTGTCGCCGTGTTTCGGCGGCAGCGAAGCGCAAACCGGGATCCGGAGGGCGGATCCAGGGGGGCGCGGCGCTGAAAAGCCCGTGAGGGGTTTGAACATCGAGGAAGCGAAAGGATAAACGGAGTTTTGACGACCAGGAACAAGTGGCAGCGCTCTGCGGGGCGCTGTGTGTTCGTCTTGTGCGCGGCGGCCGTATGGGCTGTTGCGGACGAGGCGTACCTGCCGCGCCTGGGGCCGTCACCGTTGCGCTTCGGGGACGCTTACCCGTTCCTGACGCCGCCGCATCTCGCGGCGGATTACGATCCGCGGGTGGAGCTGGTTCCGGTGTCACCGGCGACCAATTCGGCTCCCGTGATCTCAACCAACTCGCCCGCGCCCGAGCCTCCTGTCGTGCACGCGGTTTCATCCCCTCGTCCCGAACCTGTGGCGATTACCAATGCGCCCCCGGCCCTGTTGCCGGACGCGCTGGATTCAGGTTCCACCCGGTCAGACTCCTCGCTGCGGGAGCTGGTCGGCCTGTTCCGCAAGGCGGTCAAAACGACCAATGGCGTTCAGGAAATCATCGCGCCACTGCCCTTTGTTCCCGGAACGCCGGGTGAAGCGCAGTCGAGCCGAGCAACCTTCACCAAGCCGTGATTCTTTCCCTTTTCCGGGCCGGCCGATACTTCATCGGTCTCCTGGTCATCGTTTGCCTGACCGTGATCCGGGTGCGGGCGTCGACGCCCGCGCATGAGCCGGCGGCCCCGTCCGCGCCGCGATCCACCTCTGTGCATCCGCCGGAACCCCCGGCGGATCCGCATTCCCCCACCAACGAGCACGCCGCGGCTCCTGCCGCCCACGGCGCTGCGCATGCCGCGCCCCCGGCTGCCGGTCATGGCGCATCCAAGGCCGCTGAGCCGGCTCCGACGAATGCCGCTGCCGCCAAGGCGGAAATCATGCTCCCTGAGGAGGAGCCCGATTCGCCCAAGGGCTTCGAGGCCGAACTCGACACCTGGCTCGACATCGCCAAGCGGGAGCGCGCCTCCACCAACTACGCCGCTGCTGAGAGCCTGCTGAAGGGTATCCTCAAGCGGCAGTTGAAAACCGAGCTGTACCGACCGGTGCTGCGCGAGCTGGCTGTGCTCTACGAGACAAAGGATGAGCTCGCCAAGGCCCAGCAGGTGCTCTCGCAGTACCTGTCTCGGTACCCGTCGGACCTCGCCATTCCGGACGTGCTGCTGGAACAGGGCCGCAACTATCAGCGGATGGGTGTGCCCCGGCTGGCGGTTTCCAAGTTCTATGCGGTCATGTCCTCGGCGATCAATCTGACCGCCGGAGATCCGGCGAGCGCCCAGCGCATCGTCCTGCGTGCCCAACACGAGATCGCCAACTGCTATTTCGATTCGGCGGAGTACGAGAGCGCGGTCGACTTCTTTCGCCGCATGCTGAAGTTGCCCCTGTCGGTGCGTGATGAAGCGACCGTGCGGTTCAAACTTGTGCGTTCGCTGGAACGGCTTTCCCGCACCAATGAGGTGGTTGGTGAGGCCGAGCAGTTCGTCCGGCGATGTCCCACTGCGCCCCAGCTGCCTGAAATCCGCGTGGTTTTGGCCACCAACCTGAAGAGCATGGGTCGCGATGCGGAGGCGGTGGCGCACGTCGCTGCGCTTCTCAAACAGGATCGGAATCAGCCAGGCCTTGACTTGGAGGCCCTGGCCCGATGGCAATGGAGGGCAGGCAATGACCTCGGAAACCAGCTCTACCGCCAGGGCGACTACATCAATTCGCTCGAGGTCTACCGCTTGCTCGAGGAGCTTGGCGAATCCCCCGAGTGGAAGTGGTCCATCTGGTATCAGACGGCCCTCGTCCTCGAAAAGCTCGACCAGGTGGGACGGGCGCGGAGCACCTATCAGCGGATTCTTGCCGAACGAGCCAAGGCACCGGCCGGCTCCCAGCAGGGGCTTGATCTGGTGGCGGATCTTGCCCGGTGGCGGCTGGAAAGCCTCGACTGGGGTGAACATGCCGCCGCGGCGTTCCGGGATCTTGCCCGCGGCCCGGTGCCGGGACCAACCGCCAGCGCTGCGGGCACCGCGCCTGCTACAGGATCGACTGCCGGGGCTCCTCCGGCGTCGGTCAAGAAATAGCCCTTGGTCATTCGCGAGGAACCTTCCATGAACCCGCCGGCCCCGCTGCTCGCGGATCTGCAGCAGCACTATGATCTCGCCACCGAGGCATTGCGCCTGGTTACCGAGGAATCCGTCTCGTTGCGGAACAACGACGAGTCCCGGGCCCAGGAGCTCCGAACCGGCCGGCAAACCCTGCTGACCAACCTGACCGGCGCGCTGGATCGACTGCGTCAACACCGCCACCTCTGGCTCGCGCTGCCCCCCGCCGAACGGCAGGCGCGGGACGCCGAGCGCCGCCTCATGCGGGATCTTCAGGACCTGCTCATGAAGGTCATGGTCCTCGACCGGGAAAACGAGCAACTCTTATTGCGTCGTGGTCTCGTTCCCCCCCAACATCTGCCACCCGCCGAGCGTCAGCGCCCCCACTTTGTGGCGGATCTGTACCGCCGCCGTGGGAGTGGTTGAGCGCCGCATGGTTGAGAGTTGAGAGGCGACGGCGCGAATGCGCTGAGGGGTCGGGGTCCGAGCCGAAACGGCGATGCCGATCGAAAAAATCATAGTCCTGGAGGACGATCTCGTGCTGCGAAAGCACCTGGAGCAGCAGCTCCGGGCGCGGCGTTATGACGTTGCCGCGGTTCCCACGCTGGCGGCCGCCTATGAGCTGCTTTCCAAGGACAACTGGGACCTCATATTCGCCGATGTGCAGCTCCCGGACGGCGAGGGAACCGATCTCCTCCAGCAGATCCAGCAGCGTCCCGACCGTCCGCTGGTCGTGATCGTCACGGGATTCGGGTCGGTCGAGTCGGCCGTCAGTTGCATGCGCAACGGCGCCTTTGACTACCTCATCAAGCCGTTTTCCAGCGAGCAGCTGTCGATTACCCTGCAAAAGGCGGAGGACTTGACCCGGCTCATCCGGGTCAACGACTACCTGAACAAGGATCGTGCGGACGACGGCGGTTCGGAGCTGATGGGTCGCAGCCCGGCGATGGAGCAGCTGCGGAGCCTCATTCGCAAGGTGGCGCGCACCCAGGCCACGGTGCTCATTCAAGGCGAGAGCGGCACCGGCAAGGAGCTGGTGTCACGGGCCATCCATCGCGAAAGCCCCCGCGCCAATGCGCCGTTCATCAAGGTGAACTGCGCCGCGATTCCCGAGAACCTCATTGAGAGCGAATTCTTCGGCCACGAAAAGGGCGCCTTCACCGGGGCGTTGAACAAGCGGGAGGGCCGTTTCGAGCTCGCCCACGGGGGCACCATCCTGCTGGACGAAATCAGTGAGATTTCCCCGCAGGTGCAGGCCAAACTCCTGCGCGTTCTTCAGGAGCGCGAGTTTGAGCGCGTGGGTGGCAACCGGACCTTGAAAGTCGATGTCCGGGTCATCGCCACCACCAACCGGAATCTCGAGGAAAGCGTCGCGCGGAAGGAGTTTCGTCAGGATCTGTTTTTCCGTCTCAACGTGGTGCCCATCCACGTTCCGCCACTGCGTCAACGGCGCGACGACATTGTCGTGCTCTCGACGCAGTTCATTCAGCGGTTTGTCCGCAAGCACGGCGTGAATGTCACCGGCATGAGTACCGCCTGCAAGGAGTCGCTCCTGTCCCACGGCTGGCCCGGCAATGTTCGTGAGCTTCAAAACGTCATCGAGCGGGCGGTGATCCTTTGTCCCGATGGACAGGATCTTCAGCCGACCCATCTTGGATTCGGACCTCCCGCTGCCCCGATGGCCGTACCGGTTGGGGAGGCTTCCCGCTCGATCCCGGTTGCGCCGGCGGCTCCCGCATCCGCCGCCGCGGCGGCGGTGGCTCCCGCGGCGCCGCTTCCAGCCTCAGCGGATTCCATCCAGTCGCTGGCCGATCTGGAACGAGCCCATATCCTGCATGCCCTCGAGGTGTGTGATGGGAATCGAACCAAGGCCGCCCGGCATCTTGGCGTCAGCATCCGGACCATCCGGAACAAGCTTCACGAATACGGGGTGGCCGGCCGCGACGACGAGGCGGCTGCAGCCGATGGGGCATCCGGGTCCTCCGCTGGCGCAGCCTGACGCGGACGGGCGCCTCACCGGCACCGATTTCCGCTTCCTCACCTCCCGGCCAAACTTGCCCACCCCAGGGGCCTCCGGCTGGAAAGAGTTGCCCGGTTAAGCGGGAAATACATCCGCTTCACGTTGTTTATCAGCGTGTTATGTCTGCGGCACGCCTGCTGCTTCCCCACGGTCCGAAGGTACTGGACCATGGTAAACGCCCTCTTCAATCAACCGACCTACGTGGCGGGGAAGAAGTTGCTGGATGTCGCTGAGATGCGGCAGACGGCAATTTCCGCCAATTTGGCGAACCTGGAGACGCCGAACTACCGCCGCGTCGACATCGCCCCGACCTTTGCGACCGAACTCGATCAAGCGCTGAAGGGGTCGAACGCAGGGCAGATCGCCTCGCTCCAGCCCAAGATTGCCATCGACCAGGCGGCGACGGCGGCCAATCGCGATGGCAACACCGTCCAGCTCGAAAACGAGCTCATGGCGATGGGGCAGAACACCCTCGCCCATAATTTCGAGACCCAGCTGGTCTCCGGCAAACTGGCGCAGATCCGTCTCGCGATCACCGGCAGGCCTGTCTGAACCCTCCTTAAGCCATGCTTCAACTCCTTCCTGGCATCAAGAGTGCGACCGCAGCGTTGTCTGCGGAGCGCCTGCGTTTGGACGTGGTCGGCCAGAATATCGCCAACGCGCAGACCACGCACGGCACCGATGGAAAGCCCTACCGCCGTCAGGTGGTGTCGTTCGAGTCGTTCCTCGACCGCACCGATGTCGCCCCGGGCGGCCAGGGGGTTCCGAGCGTCCGCGTTTCCAAGGTCGAAGCCGACAACCGTCCGGCCCGCAGCGTGTACATCCCGGGACATCCTGATGCGGACTCCCAGGGCATGGTGAAGATGCCCGACATCAGCATACACGAGGAGATGGCCGACATGATCGCCGCCTCCCGCGCCTACGAAGCCAATCTCGCGGTGGTGAAGAGTTCGCGAACCCTGGCGCTTCAAGCGCTCAGCATCGGCAAACACTGATCTCC
>CANGMO010000155.1 GCA_947454295.1 Verrucomicrobiota bacterium
CCGGTCCCATGTGGACATGACGAAACGAGTCCGGGTAGTAGGCGCCGATCGGCATGAGGGCCACCTCGGGTCGCATCCGCTCGCCGATCTCAGTGAACCCGTCGAAGTATGCCGAGTCCCCCGCGTGGTAGATGCGTCGGCCGCGATGTTCGAGAACGAATCCACCCCAGCCTCGATGCGCGTCACGCAGCGTCCGCGCGCCCCAATGCTTGCCGGGGACCAGCGTGACCTTCCAGTCGCCATGGCCAAAACTCTCCCACCACTTCAATTCCACCACGCGCTCGAATCCCAGCTTCTTCGCCAGCGGCGCGCAGCCCCAGGGCAGCACGGCGATCTTCGGGGATGGCAGCTTCCTCAGGCTTGGTTTGTGGAAATGATCAAAATGCGCGTGCGTCAGCAGCACCAGGTCAATGGGCGGGAGATCGCTGGCCTTCAATCCCGGTCGCTTTAGCCGCTTCAACAGAAAGAGCCAGTTGGCGAAGTTGGGATCGACGATGGCGTTGAGATCCTCGAACTGAATCAGAAACGACGCGTGGCCAATCCAGGTGAGTGCGGTTTCGGAACCCTTCAGGTGCGGAAAGGCCGGGACCTTGGTGGAGCCGCTCCGTTCGGTGAAGAACGCCTTCCACACCATCTCGCGAAAGAACGAACGCGGGCTGAAGTGGTTGCTGGGGGTGAGCTCCTTGAACGACCGCGGGATCCGACGTTTCGGTCCACGGGCATCCACGGGCTTGGGAGTGCCGGGAGGATGGCTCACGTCCGAAGCATGCGCCTCTGGGAGGTTCAATCAACCGAAGTTACGGTATTGCATCAGAAAAATGAATGCAGTGAATAAGGACCATGCTTCTTCGTCGGACTGGGCGTGGGTCGGATGAACGGTTCAGCCGGCCCAATAAAACTCGGTTTCAACCTACTTGGATTATGAAAACTGCAGTGATTGTGGCGACGGTGGCGGCCCTTGGAACGGCGGCATTCGTCCCGGTGCATGCCGGGGATCGCGAATGGGCCACGGCGGGCAAGGTGCTGGCCGGAGTGGCGGTCGCCGGTGTGCTGGTGGATGCGTTGCGTCCTCATGAACCCGCTCCGGTGGTGTATTCCTCCTGTGCTCCTGCTTCGGTGGTGACCTATTCCAGCGGTCCGATCGTTTACGCGACCGCTCCCGCTCCGGTGGTGTGCGTCCCGCCTCCCCGGGTTGTCTATGTGCCGGCCCCGGTGGTGTATGCCCGTCCGGTTTACTACGGCGGCTACGGCTACGGCTACGGACACGGGCCCCATGGGGGCTACGTGCACAGCCATGAAGGTGGCCGCCGCTGGTAAGCGATCGGTCCCGTTCGTCTTCAACCCCTCGGAGGCATTCTCCGAGGGGTTTTGCTTGGGAACAGGGCAGCCTGTGGAATTCCGCTCCGTTTCCAACTGAAGGTGAAGACGCCGCGGGCGGTTCACGTCGGAATGGCTCACAGAATCCGGCAGATCGGGCGTCTCTTGCGCGATGGCGGGTTCCTCCTGCACCATGACCGCTGATGCGATTGCCCTCCGCCGTCCCGGATTCCGGGTTCTGCCCGGCCGCACCGGCGGATCCCGGTCGCCCCGGCTGCCGTCTGTTCAGCGAGCCCTCCCCACTTCGAGGGAGCCTTTCGTTCGTCCGAATCCCCGGACGCTTCCTTCCGTGAGTGAACCCACCGCCAGCGCCCGGTCCCGGGTGACGGTGGATGGAAAGTTCTTTCGGGTGGGTTCCCGGAAGTTCTTTCCAAAGGGTGTCGTCTATGGCCCTTTCCCGCCCAATCGCGCGGGCGAGCCGTTCCCGGAGCCCGAGTTCGCGTCACGGGATTTTCTGCAGATCGCCCAGCTTGGGGCCAATCTCCTCCGTATCTACCACGTTCCACCACGCTGGTTTCTGGACCTGGCCACCGAGCGGGGATTGAAGGTCCTGGTGGACGTTCCGTGGAACAAGCACCTGTGCTTCCTCGAGAACGACCGAACCCGGAAGGAGGCCATCGAGGCCGTCCGCGCCGCGGCCCGCGCGTGCGCCGCCCATCCCGCGGTGTTCGCCCTGTCGGTGGTGAACGAGATTCCCGCCGACATTGTTCGCTGGAGCGGGGGATCCGCGGTTTGTGATTTCATCGACGACCTGGTGACCGTAGTCCGCAGCGAGGATCCCGAGTGCCTCTGCACTTTTGGCAATTTCCCGCCCACCGAATTCCTCAGTCCGCGGACCATCGATTTCTTTTGCTGGAACGTGTACCTGCACCAGCAGCGCGCTCTGGAGAACTACCTTGCCCGATTGCAGATGCTGGCCGACACCAAGCCGGTGATGCTGGGGGAATTCGGCATCGACACGGTGCGCGAAGGCGAGGAGCGACAGGCCGAAGTGCTGGGCTGGAGCATTGAAACCGCCTTTCGTTCCGGGTGCGCCGGTGCGGTGGTGTTCTCCTACACCGATGAGTGGTTCAAGGACCACCGTCTGGTGGAGGACTGGAAATTTGGACTCACCCGCGCCGATCGCTCCGCGCGTCCCTCGCTGGAGGTGGTGCGCACCCAGTTCAACGCGGCGCCCTATTTCCCGCTTCAACAGACTCCCCGGGTGTCGGTGGTGGTGGCGAGCTACAACGGCGCGGCAACCCTCAAGGCCTGCCTGCAGTCGCTGGAGCAGCTGAACTATCCGAACTACGAGGTGATTCTGGTCGACGATGGGTCGACCGATTCCACGCCTCAGATCGCTTCGGTGTTTCCGGGAGTCCGGACCATCCGGCATCCGAAGAACGAAGGACTCTCGGTCGCGCGGAACACCGGCATCTACGCCGCGACCGGGGACATCATCGCCTTCACGGACAGTGACTGCCGGGCCGACGAGGACTGGCTGCATTACCTGGTGGGCGATTTGCTGAACTCCCGGTTTGCCGGCATCGGCGGACACAATCTGCTGCCTCCCGACGACTCTCCGGTGGCGGCGGCGGTGATGGTGTCTCCTGGCGGCCCGGCGCACGTCATGCTCACCGACCGGCTCGCGGAACACATCCCGGGTTGCAACATGGCGTTCTACAAGTGGGCGCTCATGGAGATCGGCGGATTTGATCCGGTGTATCGCAAAGCTGGCGATGACGTGGATGTCTGCTGGCGGCTGCAGCAGCGCGGATACCGCATCGGCTTCAGCCCCGGGGGCTTTGTCTGGCATTACCGCCGGAATACCGTCCAAGCGTACCTGCGTCAGCAGGGGGGCTATGGTGAAGCCGAGGCCATGCTGGAGCGGCGTCATCCGGAGAACTTCAACCGGTTTGGTGGCTCCCGCTGGCAGGGACGCATCTATTCCCCGGCCAAGATCGGCGTCGAGACGCGCGGCCCGGTCATCTACCACGGCCTGTTTGGTAGCGCGTTTTTCCAGAGCATTTACTCGGGCTCCCCGAGCCTGCTGCTCACCGTGGTGACGAGCCTGGAGTACTACGTCTTGGTGACGCTCCCGTTGCTCACGCTGGGATCGGTCGTGCCCCACCTGACGGCGTTTGGATTTGCGAGCCTCGGATTCTCGGTGGCGTTGTGCGTCATTGCGGCATGGCAGGCCGATCTGGCGCGCGGCCGCTCGCGGGTTTGGTCGCGACCGTTGGTGGCCTTGTTGTTTCTGCTGCAGCCGCTCGTGCGCGGCGGTGCCCGTCATCGCGGTCATCTGCGCGGTCAGCAAACCCGCCTCAGCGATCGGGAGAATCTTGAATCCATGAGCCTGGCGGGCCGTGGTGTGGATTTGAACGCGGTGGCCTACTGGAGCGAGTCCGGCATTGATCGGCTGGCCTTCCTAGCCCGGGTGCTGGAGCGCTTGGATCAACGCGGGTGGCCCAACAAGCCGGACTCTGGTTGGTCGCGCTTCGATGTGGAAGTGTACGGCTCCCGCTGGGCGCGCCTGCAACTCATCACGGTCGCTGAGTTTCACTCCGGCGGCCGTGAGGTGCTGCGATGCCGGCTGAATGGTGAATGGAGTTTCTTCGCACGCGCCACGTTCTGGTCAGTGGCCGGCCTGCTGCTCGTCATCATCGGCTTCCTTTCCCGCGACTTGGGGGGAAATTGGGGATGGAAGGCGTGGACCATTCTGCTGCTGCTTCCGCTCCTTGCGTGGCGCCTGAACGCGGCGCGACTCGATCTGCAGCGGGTTTTCGCCACCTTCCTCGACGGCTGTGCCAAGGATTACGGCATGGTGAAGCTCGAAGGCAACGGTCGCCGCTGAGGCCCGGGCCGGCTCCCTGGTTGCCATCCGATTCTTGCCCTTCGTCGGTTCCGGGCCACTCTGTTTCCCATGCCGAAGCAATGGTGGTTGGTGAAATCGGAACCCGAGGCCTATTCCTTTGCCCAATTGCAGAAGGACGGTTCCACCGCGTGGACCGGCGTCCGCAATTTTCAGGCGCGGAATAATCTGCGCGCCATGCGCAAAGGCGATGCGGTGCTTTTCTACCACAGCGTGTCCGACAAGCAGGTGGTCGGCGTGGCGCGGGTCGGCAAAGAGGCCTATCCGGATGCGACCGCCGCCGAAGGCGATTGGAGCGCTGTGGATTTCGAACCCGTCCGACCGCTGGCCAAGCCCGTATCGCTCGACGCCCTCAAGGCCGATGAGATCACCAAGGACCTGCCGCTCATCCGCCAGTCGCGCCTGAGCGTGACGCCGGTCACCAAAGAGCAGTTCGATCGGATTGTGGCCCTTTCGAAGTAGGTGAGTGGGTGAGTGGGTGAGTGGGTGAGTGGGTGAGTGGGTGAGTGGGTGAGTGGGTGAATGGGCGAGTGAGCCTCAGGACCGTAGGCCCGTCCTCTCTGTAGCCTGGGGTGCGAACCCCGGGTTGAACGCATCTCTTATCCTCAAGCCCTGAAGGGGCGTTCCATATGCCGTCACCGGTTCTATTTCCCCGCATGGTGTGACGCTGGAACTCCGATTGCCGGTGATGTGTCCAAACCGGTGAGACGCTCCGCTCCTCACCGGACTCCATGACGTTCGCGGCACCTCGCCGCCGGGTGTGGAATCCTCGCAATGCCCGCGAAGCGGTTTGGAGTCCGGAAGCGGCGCTACCGGTTTGGAGGCGGCGACGGGAGCCTAGGGTAAAAAGAGCCTCTGGCTTGAAGCGGGAAGGGCGTGTGCTGGATTCGAGGGCCGTAGGCCCGCCCTCTCTGTAGTCTGGGGTGCGAACCCCAGGTTGAACGCGTCTTCCTCCCCCAAGCCCTGAATGGGCGATCCAATCTCCCGAAAAAAGGTTGAGGGTTTTGCCCCCGACGGGCGTGTATCGGGTGAAATGAAACGTTCCCCGTATTTCCTAAACCGACTCCGCCTCGGAGCGCTAGCCGTGGTGTGCATCGCTCTCGGGTCAAACGCCGCCCACGCTCAGAATCAGCCCCGGGTTCCGCTGGCTCCAGCGCCCGGTTTTGTGGCTCCTGCGTTTGCGCCTCCCGGGCAACCGACTGAAACTCCCAATGCCCTTCGCTTCGATTTTGAGTTTCCGGGCGGGTCTCCTGCCGAGTTCGCCAAGGCGCTTTCCAATGCGGCCGGCGAGCGGGTCAATCTTCTCATTCCCGACGGGGTCGAGGACCTCCGAATTTCTAAACTCAATCTGTCTCATGTAACGGTGCAGGATGTGCTCAACGGGCTTAGCGCGATCGGAAGCGCCTTTCGCGGTACCTCGGGAGCTGAATGGATGTATCAATTCCATCAAATCAACGGTGCTGTCGGGCCAAACGGGCCTCGTTCGGTCCAACCGGTCTGGGTCCTTTCCGCAGTTCGAAACCAGACCACCACCAAGCCCAACTCAATCCTGAAAGTCTTCAGCCTTTCCCGCTATCTCGGCAAACCAGAGCAAGGTCTCCATTCCGTGGAAGACATCATCACCGCGGTCCAAACCGGTTGGAAAATGCAGAAGATCTCCCCGCTGCCGGAGCTCACCTATCACCCCGAGACCAAGCTGCTGATGGCCTACGGTCAGGACGCACATCTGACGCTGATCACCGACGTGCTCAAGCAGTTGGAGCCCCCGGTACCGGCGCCCGTCTACAAAGAGAAGGTCAACCCGGAGGTCATGAAGACCCTGGAGAAAGGCGGACTGGTGATGCCCCAGGAACCCGCCAAGTCC
>CANGMO010000156.1 GCA_947454295.1 Verrucomicrobiota bacterium
CAATACCGCGGCCGCTGACTGGGGTAATCCGAATGATTTTGGCTACCAGAAAGGCGATCAAGGGCCAGGCAACGCGTTAAACTATCAGGTGGGGAGAAAGTATGTCCTGTTTCTGGAACGAATTGACGAGCAATGGATCGTGACCGGTCCGCCGCTTTCGCGAATCAACGTGCAGGTGGCTGGTCCAGACTCCCCGTGGACGCTGGCTGTCCGCAGACATGTCGAGGTTTCCAGGTTGCAGAACTATGAAGAGGAAAAGCGGGCTTTGAAACGGCTTCGGCGCCGGGCGGAAAACCGCGAATCCGGATGTCCGCACGCGCTGAAGGTCGACATCGACCGTCATTTCGCAAAGCCAACGGAGGCGAAGAGTTTCGAGGACCTCCGTCGGTTGTTCTATTCCACGAAGAGTGAGATCGACCGAGCCCGGGTGCTCTGGGCGATCAGTAACGGAAAGAAGCGCGAGGCGGCCGACTTTGTGGAACAGGTTGCCAAGTCCGCGGGCTGGAAGACCTATAAACTGGGTCTCCCGGCAAGCATCGGAACGCTGGAACTCAAACGTTGCAGCGGGCTGATGGCGCGATGGTGGTTCAACATGCCGCCGGGATCTGAGCGTCAGTATGTCCTTTGGACCGTCCGACAGCTCTGCGGACCGGAGGACACCCCGCTCATGCTTCGAATCCTTCAAGCGGCAACCGATGAGGAGATCGATGAAATGGGCGGCTGGTTTGTGCTGCATCCAACGCCTTTGGGGATTGAGGCGTTCCGCAAGCGGGCGGGTACGGATTATTCCAAGGGGCAGAGGGCCCCGATGAGCTTGGCGGCCATGGGGGACCGGGGCGTGTTGACTTGGGCCCTTGATACCCTTCGCAATCCCCGGAAGGACGAGTCCCCTGAGTATTCGATCCTGGCGATTTCCCCACTGCCGGAAGCAGACGAGGTGGCACGCGAATTGATCCGGGCCGGTGATTCAACCGCGCTTGTTGATTTGGTGCAGGGGTATGGTGAAGACGAGATGTTCCTCGAAACTCCTGTGACCACCAATCCCCACCGATGGGATCGGCTGAAGGAAATCATGGCGATGGAACCCAAGAGTGGACGCCTCAGATATTGGTTGCGATCCACCCTCTGGAGTTTGGCCGACTTCGGGCACCAGCCCGCGGAGGAGCTGCTCAAGAAACTTCCGCCGCCGCTGGCGGATGAAAAATCCGACTAATTCACGACGATCGAGACGGTGGTCCAGCGACGCCGATGATCCGTCAGGTGGGCGCCGGATGCAGAGAACCCTGCGCTTGCTCCCATGGGGGGATCCCCGCACCCTGCTTCCACAGATGTTGGCGGTCATTTCAGGGCTCGCAGCGGGCGTGCTGCACGTGCTTTCGGGACCGGATCACCTGGCGGCCATCGCGCCGCTGGCGGTCCATGAACCGAGGCGTTCGTGGCGTGCCGGCGCGCGCTGGGGGCTCGGTCACTCGGCTGGTGTGGCCGCCGTCGGGGCCTTGATGCTCGTCGTGCGTGAGCTCATTCCCTTTCAAACCTTGTCTGCGCTCGGGGAGCGGCTGGTGGGCGTGGTGCTGATTGCGGTCGGATTGTGGGGTGCCCGGACCGCCTTCCGCCTGCGCGTTCACTCCCACACCCATGAGCACGACGGCTCGCGTCATGCGCATGTCCACGTGCACGCCGATCCGAATCCGACCCACGTCAACGGCACTCATGGTCATCCGCACGCCGCCTTCGGAATCGGAGTGCTGCACGGTCTGGCGGGAAGCGCCCACTTTCTCGGATTGCTGCCGGCGCTGGCCTTTCCTTCGCGATGGGAATCGGGTGCCTATCTCGCCTGCTTCGCGGTCGGCACCGTGGCCGCCATGGCAGGCTTCTCCTCCCTAGTCGGATTCCTGACCGTTTCGTGGGGTGGCCACCTTGAGCGCAATTATCGTCGACTGATGGGCCTGTGTTCCGCGCTGGCAGTAGGTGTGGGTGGCTGGTGGCTGGTCATGGGGGGGTAATCGTCCCGCAGGGGTTTTGGGGCGCGTTGAATGAAAAACTGGCTCATCATGCTGCGGGAGATCGTCACTCAGTTGTGGCGACTGCGCCCGTTTCTACGACCCGGCCGGTGGCTGGTGATCTCCGTGGTTGCCTCCGCGCTGGTGGCGGCGGTTCTCGAGGGATTCGTGATCGCGGCGATGCTGCCGCTCATCACGATGCTCCGGGCGGACGCCGGAAATTTCAAAAACGTCCTGGAAGCCGAGGCCACACTTCGCTGGCTTCCCAATGCGCTGCCGTATCACTCGCCGAAGTTTTACGTGGGCGTGTTTTGCGCCACGATCTTCCTCCTCGTTGCGGGCAAGAACATCGTGATTCTCATCAGCCAGGGTCTGATGGCCCGGCTGGTGCGCACGGTGTCCGCCAATCTGCGATCGGCGGTGTTCCAAAAGCTCGAACACACCTCGATCCAGGTCTTCGAGGAGCGAAAGGGGGGTGAGCTCGGCAATCTGTTCTCGATCGAGACGATCCGCACCCAGTCCACCATCGAGTTCTTCCTGATGTTCATCCAGCGGGGCCTGCTCGCCCTGCTGTACTTGGCCGCGATTGTCGTGATCTCCTGGGAGCTCACCCTTGGCATGTGCCTGTTGGTGGTGGGGGTGGCGGCGATCAGCGCCGTGCTGCAGGCGCGATTGAAGGGCATGGGCGACGAGCGATCCGAGGCCCAGCGCAATCTGTTTGGATTTCTCGGAGGCGTTTTCAGTGGCATGCGCGTCGTCCGTGCGACCCACGGGGAAGCCGAGGCGGAGAAGCGCTTTGAGCAGTACAATCAGCGGCTGGCGGACGTGGAGGCACGGGCGGCGGTTCTGAATTCCCTCACCGCCCCGGTGTCCGAGGTGCTGGCGATTGGCGGCGCCATGGTCCTGGTCTGGGGCGCTTACGTGTATCTCATTCTGTACGGCCGCCTGAGCGGACCGATGCTGGGTTCGTTCGGCATCCTGCTCCTGCGCATGCTGCCGCTGATGAACCATCTGTATGCCGTGCTCGGAAACCTCGGCTACGCGTCGGGCGGCATGCGGGAGATCTTTGTGTGGCTGGATCTTCCCCGATTCCCGGCCCGCCCCTTTGGTTCGAAACCCTTCAACGGCATCCAGCGTTCCATCCGGATCGAGAACCTTTCCTTTCACTACCCCAATGGAACCCCGGCGTTGAAGGATTTGAATCTGGAAATCCCGGCCGGCAAAACGGTGGCTCTGGTGGGTTCCTCGGGATCGGGCAAGAGCACGCTCGCCAGCCTGTTGCTGCGTCTTCGCGAGCCGACTTCCGGACGCATTGTCGTGGATGGAACCGACTACTGGGAATTTGATCCCGCGGCGTGGCATGCGCGGCTGGGCATGGTCGAGCAGGAGGCCTTCCTCTTCAACGAGACGGTCGAGCACAACATCACCTTTGGCAGCGCGGGAGCCACGCCCGCGCAGGTGCAGAAGGCGCTCCGGGTGGCGCATCTGGAGGAGGTCGTGGCGGGATTGCCGAAGGGTCTCGAGACCATGGTGGGCGAACGCGGCACCATGCTGTCGGGTGGACAGAAGCAGCGCCTCGCCATCGCGCGCGCGATGGTTCGCGAGCCCCTGCTGCTGATCCTCGACGAGGCCACCTCGGCACTCGACAACGTCAGCGAACGACAGGTTCAGGCCGCGCTGGATGATGCGCGTCGCGGACGAACCTCGGTGGTGATCGCCCATCGGTTGAGCACCATCCGCAATGCCGATTTGATCGTGGTGCTGGCAGGCGGTCGCATCGTGGAGACCGGTACCTGGGCTGAACTCGAGGCACGCGATGGTGCCTTCCGGGAATTGCTCGCCGCCGCCCGGGGTGGCCACCTGGCGGAGGCCGGGTGAGTCCGAAGAACATTCGATGATCCGGCGTCTGCGGGAGTTCTGGCACGGGGCGGTGAATGGCGTGGTTTCCCCGCCATTCGTGGCCCTTTTTGGAGGCCTTTGGTTGCGGCTTCATGGACGTGGCGGGAGCCGGACCGGACCGGTGGACCTGCGGAAGGTGCGAAGTCTCGCGGTGGTGCGATACGACGGACTCGGTGACCTGGCCGTCACCACGGCATTCCTGAGGGAGCTTCGCCGGTCGCTTCCGGACGTGCGGATCACCCTGGTGGTGCGGGAAGAGTGGGTTGACCTGATGCGCGAATGTCCGCACGTCAACGACCTGCTCGGGTTCAGTCTCCTGAACTACCCCAAATATACGCCCATTTACCGACTGCTGGCGGTCGCCCGATTCTGCCGCACCGAGCTCTGGTCGCGTGGAGTGGAGGCGGTGCTGGTGGCGCAGTCGCACAGCGCCTATTACCAGCCGGCGAACTTCGCGTTCTTGTCGGGAGCGCCGATTCGCATCGGGCGACGCGCGCCCGAGGTCCGCGATGCGACCACCGGGAAGCCAGTTGTGGACCCGGGATGGCGGCTGCTCACCCGGGTGGACGAGGACACGGCGACCGGCCACGAGGTGGAGATGCTCTCGTCGTGGCTGATTCGGCTTGGGCTCTCCTCCCAGGATCAGCGCCTGCAACTGCATTGGGATGCGGCGGCCTCCGCGGAGGCGGCGCGCCGGCTTGGACCGCCGGTGTCGGGGGGCTTGACCGTCGCCCTGGGAATTGGGGCTTCCCACTCCTTCAAGGTCTGGCCCCTGGATCGATTCATCGAAGTGACTCGCCGGCTGCGCCAGCTCAACGCTCGCGTGGTGCTGATTGGCGCGAGTGACCTGCAGGCGGCTGCGGATCAACTCGCCGCGACCGTGGGGGACGGGGTGTTGAATCTGGTGGGGCCGATGCGCCTGCAGGAAACCGCGGCGGTGCTTGCTCGTTGCGATCTGTACATCGGCAACGATTCCGGACCGATGCATCTCGCCGCGGCCGCAGGCATTCCCGTCGTGGAGGTGGTCGGCTGGCCTTCGGACACGCCTGCGGAAATGGCGGGAAGTCCGCTGCGAATCGGACCGTGGTGTCCGCATCGCCGCATCGTGCAGCCGGCCGGAAATGGTTGTGACTGGACTGTCCGTGTGGACGTCATCGAGGTGGACGCCGTGTGGGCCGCGGTGCTGTCCCTGCTCGAAGAGATTCGCGTGGCGTCGCGTCGTTGACCGTCGCCGGCGCGGGGCCTCACGGGCGATGCGTTTTCGCCAACTGCGGTTCGACAAACTCCTCGCCGAGGAACCGGCTGAACTTCGCGGCGCCGGGGAAGTTGAGGTGGTCGGCATCCCAGAAATCCTCGTCGGAAAACCGCGGGTCGCCGGAGTAGTCCTTCCATTCGGCGCCGAACTCCTGGCACAGCGCCCGAATGGTTTCTGCGGTTCGCGCCCGCGTTTCTGAGGATTGTCGACCGAGGTAGTTGGCGGAGACAGGGAGGGTCATGAACGCCACCCGGACTCCGCGTTGCCGCAGCATCGAGGCCAGGTCGCGGAGCGCCTCCCGGTGCGGCGGCAGATTCTCGCGATGCATGAACGCCGAATGCCGGGCAAAGGCGACCGGGGCGGAGGTCTGCACGTAGTCGGGCTTCATGTGGAGGGTCCGTTTTTCCGGCGGACGCGTATCGATCACGCCCCCGCCCGCGTCGTATTCGCCGCGGATGAGGGGCGGTGCACTGCCCCGAATTGCCTGCAAGCCGAAGTCACGTCCGAACAGGAACCAGGCGCTCCAATTGCGCAGGCGGGTCTCCTGGCGGAAATCCGGATGCGGGATGCCATGGAAGTGCCGGTAATAGTAGCTCCGCCATTCCTCGGTGGTCCCGGCGAGTTCCAGCTCGAGCGAAAAATAGGAAATCGGAATCACTACCAGCCGCAGTTGGGGCAGCTCCGGGGCGTATTTCCGAACCAGCGCGCAGTCGTAGTAGAGGCTTTGGCTGACGGCCGACAGGTTGAAGGCGTTGGAATGGACCAGTCCGGGAACGACGCCTTCGTGCTCGTGGGAGGACCCCAGGATGAGCACCTCCACCCGCGGCGCGGCCGCCTGAATCAGGTTGCGCTTCACGCGAAACAGGTTCGATTCCCGTCCGCCACGCGCCACTTCGAACCAGACCAG
>CANGMO010000157.1 GCA_947454295.1 Verrucomicrobiota bacterium
CGGGATGCGTCGGCGATCACCGCGTCAGAAGGTCGATAGAAAACCTCCTCGTAGGGCATTTCACCGTCAGGGAGGACGATGCCCGATTCATGAAAAACCACCGCCGCTCCGGGAGGAATGGCAACGCGCTCACGTCCGAAGAGAAGCTTGCCAAGCCGGAGCACGGCGTACACGACGCCGCCACCGACCACGATCCCGACGCCGCTGGATCGAATCGCATCCGGCAACGACACCACCCCCTGGAGTGCCGGGACGCAAACCGACAGCAGGAATCCCACAACGATTCCCCCCAGCGTGATCTCATCGGGAATGATCAGATGTTCCACATCGATGAACGTGGCCGCAATGAAGCCGGAGAAGAGCAGGCACAATGCCCATGCCACGCCAGGATTCTCGCGACCAAAGTGAAGCCAGGTTCCCAAGAACACCGCCCCGGTGAGCGCCTCCACCGCCAGGTATCTGGGGGAAATGGCTACCCGACAACGGGCGCATCGGCCACGAAGAAGCAGCCACGACAGGATGGGAAAATTGTGTCGCAGGGGAATGGCCGACTGACACGCGGGGCAATGGGATCCCGGACGAACGACGCTCATCCCGAGAGGCATCCGATGGATCACCACATTTAGAAAGCTGCCCACGATGAGCCCGGTGATGGTCATCGTCACCGTCCAGATGTGGAAGGGAATGCCCAGCGGCCCTGTGAACCAGAATTCGAGTGGCATTCCGAGGTAGGTGCTCTCCGGAATCGTGATCACCTCGCCCCCCCCGCCCCATAGATCTCGCGGTGCAACGCCGCGCGCATGATCTCGACCGGCACTTGTCGCCCCGACCACAGCTCAAGTGCAGCGGCCCCCTGATAAAGCAGCATGCCCAGGCCGTTGGCTGTCCTGCACCCCGCAGCGCGCGCCTGGTCCAGCAGGGGTGTCGAAGCGGGGCGGTAAATCATGTCGTACACCCCATCCGCCTGCCCCAAGGAAAATCGACTGGAATCCAGGGGGGATGCATCCCCGGATTTCAGGCCAAGCGACGTGGCGTTGAGGACGATTTCAACGTCGCCCTCAGGATACCCCACATGCACCTCGACCGCCGGGTAACGGTCCCCAATTTCGGCGGCGAGTTCCTCCGCCCGCACCTGGGTTCGATTGACGAGATAGAGACAACCGACACCTTCCGCTGCGAGCCGGAGCGCCGCCGCGCGGCCAGCACCTCCCGCCCCCAGCAACAGCACCCGTGCCGAGCGGGGCTCGATCCCAAGGTCCTCATTGATCGCACGAATGATCGCGTCCGCATCCGTGTTATGTCCGCGTGCTAGAACGGGGCCGTCGAGGTCGGAGCGCTGTCCCACCGGGTGCCACTCTCCGGAGTCATCCCGCCGACCGAATACCACGGTGTTGACCGCCCCCCATTCGCGCGCCGATTCATCCAGCTCGTCCATCAGTGCCATCGCCAACTGCTTGTGGGGAACGGTCAGATTGAGGCCCACAAACCCCAGGTGGCGGGCCCCTTCGATGGCCTCCCGAAGTCGATCGGGATTCACTTCACAACCGAGATAGCACCAGTTGAGCCCCAGTGCCGCCAAGGCAGCGTTGTGCATCGCAGGTGAGGCAGAGTGACGCACCGGGGATCCCAGCACCGCACAGAGGCGCGTGGAGGCGTTCAAAGCTCGCGGAAATGTCGCGTCTGGGGACATTGGTTTCGGCACAGCCTGCGGAGAGCCCGGGCAGCGCGCAAGCCCTCCGCGCCAGAGTCGAGATCCCCCTCTTGCCTCGTCGAATCAACTACTTTCCCGCTGGGGGCTTGAACGGAACCGCTCCCTGAAGCCATTGCCCAGCCTGCGAGGCAGTGGCACCGGATTGAGACATCCACCCAGCCGCCAACCCCGAGACCCAGGCAGTCGCCCCCGAAGTTCCCTGCGTCACCCAATTCAGACCGCCAAATTGAATGAGCGTCGTACCAGGTCCAGCCAGGCGCGCCTGCGGGCCCGTGTTGGCGTAACTCGCCGGGACTCCGGTCGAATCCACCGCAGTCACCCCAAGTGCACCTGGACTCGCCGCCGGGTAGGTCAATCCCACCCCGGGAGTGTTTCCAGTAGCCGCCAGCACCAATCCTCCCTGCGCACGGATCGACGCAATTGCCTCGTCCAGAAGCGGGCTGTCGTCAGCCCCACCCAAGCTCAGATTGAACACCGTTGCCCCCCGCGCCGCGGCCGCCTCGAGCCCTCGCACCACATTCCAGGTGGTTGTGGCAGGCTCCGCCCCATAAACATCAACCGGAAGAATCCGAACCCGGGTCCCATCGGCACCGGCGTCGATTCGTCCCACTCCTTGCAAGATATCTTGAGCCATGACCGTCCCGTGGGTCGGCGCCCCGTCCGCGCCCGGCGTTCCCTCGGCAACCGAGACCCGGTTCAGCAGCAACGCCTCCATGTTGCCGCTCAAGGATTGGACTCCAGTGTCAATCAGGGCGACCACCACTTGATCGACTGCCCCGCCGGCGCGGGGTTTCAGGGTGATGGATTCCGCCGGCGGGGCTCCGGGAATTCCGGGCTCGGGAACCGGCAAACGGATATTATTCTCTAAGCCTGCGACATCAGGCTCACTTAGCAGGATGGGCCGCGAGCTCACGGCATCTTCAGCGGAATCAAACCGAAGGCGAAAGGTTCGGAGATCATCCATGCGTCCCACCAAGCGGGCTTTCAGGCGCTTGGCCAACTCCTCGGGAGACAGCTTGGAACCGGGCTTGAGTCGCACAATCCACTCATTCGGAATGGGACCAGGGCGCGCCTGAAACTCCTCGTCATCGATAGGATCCACTGCACTTGTCGCCGCAGCAGCCGTGGATCTGTAAATCCGCAATTCACGCCCCCCCTTTCCTACCGAGGTAAACGAAAAACTGAAGTCACCCAGCAGGCGAGGGAGCGCCTCCGACGGAGGAAGATTGGTGAAGGCCACGTCCACGGATCTCTGCGTGTCTGGCTCGATGAGGATTCGCCATCCTGTTGTCCTGGCGAGGCGCCCTAAGACACGGCTTAGCGGGAGCCCGCGAACCGATGCCGACATGCGCGCAGGATCGGCGTTCCATCGCAAGACTACCGGAACCGAAGCCATCGTCACCGGCCGCTCAGGCGGTTGTGCGTGGGCAGCCGTTGCGAAGCGAAGCGCCACGACGATTCCTGCACCAAAAACCAAGGCGACTGCCCGAGAAAACGCCGCGCTTTGACGGCGATAGCCCCGGTTGAGCACCGAATTGACCTCTCCACGTTCCATCCGCAAGGTGAACACCGATCGGACCAAATAGATTCCGTCTGGAACCACGGATTCCGAGTCAGCGGTCTTCGGCGCCGGATCTGAACCCCGGCTTTGTGGTTTGGGAGATCCGAATCAATCGCGATGGTCGCTAGATTCAGTCGCCCCGCTTGAACTCCACCGATCCCCAGACCGGCCCGATGTCGTTCCAGAAACGCAAAAAGCGCAGGCTTTCGCCTGCGCTTTTTTAAGTGGATAGACCTGAAACTCAGGTCTTCGAAGGCTTACTTAGCCTGGCGACGGCGCCAGAGAGCGAAGCCAGCGAGGCCGAGGCCGACAACCGCGGCAGTCTCGACGGGCTCGGGAACACTGCCACCAGTCAGCGCGAGCTGACCACGAACTTCACCAGTCGCATTCTTGGAGGTGAGGACGTTGATGTACAGGTTGCCGAGGAGCAGCTGCTGGTACCCGATGGAACCGAGGCTCACGACACCGTTGAGGACGCCAGAGGTGGAGCCCGGGACCAAGGTCGAGATCGAGAGATCAGCGAACTTAGGACCATTGGCGCCAGCAGCAGCGTTGTACAGACCAGCAGCGGTCGCAGGACCGGAGAGGTTGTTGTAGAGAACGTTGTTGACAGACAACCCGAGGGAAGCCTCGCTGAAGTAGATCAAACCGGAAGCAGCGGTGAGCGTAGCTCCCGGAGCGGTGACAGCAGGAACCTCGTTACCAGGGCCACCAGCCCCGCCCACGAAGTCGACAGTGAGAAGAGCAGCGTTCGCCGCGACAGCGCTGGCAACAGCAGCCCCAAGGATGAGTACTTTTTTCATGATTTACGGTTTAACTTTGAGTTCAGGTTGGTCCACTCGCACCAACTTCTACGGCCATTTCAGCCGAAAGCAGCCCTAGGGTCAACAGAAAATCGAAAAAAATTTCGCTTCTCGTTGATGTTGAAGAACTGCGGGGAGATTGCGTCGAGATTTGAGGGTCCATGCTTGTTTCGCAAGCCTTCGGCCCTACTCTATTTGCTCACTCCCGCCTCTCAAATGCCTATGAACAAAAGCTTTCCTGTCGGACGAAGGCAATTCCTGCGCGGACTCGGCACCTTGATGGCGTTGCCCGCGCTGGAGTCGATCACTCCCTTGAAGGGACTCGCCGAGACGTCGGCATCCACTGGTTCGGCCGGTGCTGCAGCGCTTCCGAGACGCATGGCGTTCATCTACGTGCCCAACGGAGTCAACATGGCGGACTGGACCCCGAAGACCGTTGGGGGCGACTTCGATCTCCCGGCGATTCTGGAACCACTGGCTGGATTGAAGTCGGAGTTCAGCGTGCTTTCCGGTCTGACTCAGGACGCGGGACGGGCGAAAATGGATGGCGCCGGGGATCACGCCCGGGCCTCGGCGACTTGGCTTACCTCGACCCGCATCCGAAAGACCAATGGCGTGGACATCCACGCTGGCGTCTCCGTAGACCAGGTGGCCGCCCAACGCTTGGGGCGGGAAACCCGGTTTGCCTCCCTCGAGCTTGGTTGCGACCGGGGACAGACTTCCGGAAACTGCGATTCCGGATACAGCTGCGCCTATTCGTTCAACGTCGCCTGGCGGACGCCGTCCTCCCCGCTTCCGCCGGAGGTTGATCCGGCCCTGGCTTTTGAACGCCTCTTTGCCTCCGCAAATCCGGAAGAAACCCTGGAGCGTCGAATCCGCCGCGAGCGTACCGAGCGCAGCATTCTCGATTTCGTGCTCGAGGACGCGCGATCCCTCAACGCAAAGCTGGGGAAGACGGATCAGCGGAAATTGGATGAGTACCTGACATCTGTCCGGGATTTGGAGCGCCGAATTGATCTGGCCAGAAACGTCGGGAAGGACCTGCCCGGCTTCCAGAAGCCAACGGGAATTCCCAAGAACGACCGCAACCGGCCCGATTTTCAGCCGCATTCCCGCCTCATGCTCGACATTCTGGCCCTCGCCTTCCAGACCGATACCACCCGGGTGGCCACCTTCGTCATGAAGCATGACGGCAGTGACGAGCCGTATCCTCAGATTGGCGTTCCCGAGGGGCATCATACGCTGTCCCACCACCAGAACGACCCGGAAAAAAAGGCCAAGATCGCGAAGATCAACCGCTTCCACATGGAGCAGTACGCCTACTTCCTGAACAAACTCCGTTCAATCCGGGAGGGATCCGGCACCTTGTTGGATCAATCCATGATTCTCTACGGAAGCGGTTTGGCGGACGGCAACGCCCACGCGCACGAAAATCTACCAGTGCTCCTGGCCGGACGCGGAGGCGGAACCATTCAGCCCGGTCGTCACGTCCGCGTCCCCAAGGAGACCCCGATGGCAAATCTCTTCCTCTCGATGCTGGATCGCATGGGGGTTGGCGCTGAGCGATTCGGTGACAGCACCGGACGGCTTTCCCAATTGACGAGCTGAGATCCGCCCCCAACGACGCGGTAGGGCACAAAAAAGCGGATCGGAGGCAGCTCCGATCCGCTTTTTGATTACCCGGGCCCGCGAAACGCCCGCGGTGGCTACCAAGTCAGCTGCTGGATGCGGCGGGCGACCTCCTCCGCATTCGCTCGGGAATTGAAGGCACTCACCCGGAAGTAGCCCTCGCCCTTGGAGCCGAAACCGCTGCCGGGCGTGATCACCACATGGGCCTGCCCCAAGATCCGATCAAACGCCTGCCAGCTGGTCACCCCCGCCGGAGTGGCGACCCAAATGTAGGGGGCGTTCACCCCTCCGAACACCTTCAGACCGGCGGAGCGGGCGCCGGCCACCAAC
>CANGMO010000158.1 GCA_947454295.1 Verrucomicrobiota bacterium
GAACTCGACGGGATGGCAGATCCTGGAACGGCACATGCCGCTGCGCGACATGGGGGCCATGGAGCGTGAGCTGATGCGCATGCTGGAACGCCTGCGCCCGGTACTCGAGTTTGTGGTCTGATTCGCGAAACGCCGGGAATCAACGACGAAAGACGGCGATCACCTGAGTCACTGGATCCGTCGCGGGATTCGACCGGATCATCGAGATCGTTTCGGCATTGAGAGAATGCCCCTCGGGAACGAGCAGCAGCCCGCTCGCGGTGTGGATCCCGCGGGCCAGGACCATTCCCGGCGCCAGCTCGGACACGAGCACTTCGCGCTCCCGTGGAGACACCCAGCGTCCGGGAACCATCCGCAGCACTGCCCGCACCGCCTCCGGATCAAACGCCGTGCCGCTTGAGGTCTGCAGCATGTGCAGGGTCATTTCGGGGGACTGACGACTGCAGGCCCATGCTGACACCACGGCCAGCAGTCGGGCCAGCCAGGGAATGGCTTCGCCGACGAGACCATCGGGATAGCCGGTGCCGTCGAAGCGCTCATGATGCGCCCGGATCACCCAGCCGGCGGAAACAAACGGCGCCTCGGTTCCAACCAGCTGTTGCCCGACTATCGGATGCTGTTCGATCAGCAGCCGGTCCCCTTCATCCAGATCCGCTGTCGAAGTCTCCCACCGACGGATCACGCTCCGCGGAACAGCCACCAGTCCCAGATCATGCAGCCAGGCGGCAATCTCCAGGATCTGACGATCCGCCGCATCGAGTGAAAGCGATTCCGCCACCGCGGTGCAGACCTCGTTCACGCGCACCATCCGCCCGGCGAGTGCCGGCGAATAGGCCTCAAGGACCCGCACGCCCAGGTGGAGCGACTCCTCCAGTCCGTTGACGATGGAGCGGTTGAGATCCGCGAGGTGACGCCGCTGGGCCTCGCCATCGAGAAGCTGCCGGGCAAGCGCCTCATTCACGCGCCGCAGCTCTGAATTGGCCGCGGTGGTGGCGGCCTGCAACTGACGGTTGCGAATGATCAGCGCGTGGTGCTCCTGCGCATCCTTGATGGCCACGAGAAATTCCTCGCGCAGCCACGGCTTGATGAGAAATCGGTAGATATCACCGCGATTCAGCGCACCGATAACCGTCTCCAGGCTGAGCACCGCCGTGATCAGGACCCGGGCCGCCTCCGGCTGCAGTTGACGGGCGTGGTTCAGAAACTCCAGCCCGGTCATCTCGGGCATGCGGTGGTCGGAGATGATCACCGAGAACGCGGTGGTCCGGAGCACCTCGACCGCCGCGGTCGGCGAGCCGATGCCGATCACCTCATATCCCTCCCGCTGGAGTGTCTCGCGCAGGGCGAGCATGACGATTTCCTCGTCATCAACGACGAGAACCCGCCTGAGGTCGGGGTCACGCGGTAGTCCAGCAGCTGGTGAGTTCATAGGGTCCTGCCGGTTCCTTTGAGAAGTCTGGCGACCTGGACGATCAACTCCTCCTCAGGCAGATCCCGTGGCAAGACGAGCGAGGCTTCACTCATCAAACCGGCGGGAATCTCATCGTCATTTCCGGTGAGCACCTGAAGGATAATCTTGAACGGCAGCCGCCGCTTTCGAATTTCCTGAAGCAGGCGCTCTCCGGAGGTCCCATCTGCTCCCAGTTGGACCACCAGCGCACCGAATTCGTAGTCTGGACTGTCAATGAGCTGCAGCGCCGAATCCTCCTGGGTTTCCACGGCGACGCCGTAGCCATTCCGTCGCAGCAGCGCGGCCATCGAGTTGAGGCCGGCTCCGGGGCCGCCGAGCAAGAGAAGCGTCGAACGCTGCTCAGATTCCGGCTCGATCCACCGGTCGGATTCCGTGAAATCGGCCTCAGGCAACCACACCCGAAAGGTAGTGCCAGTGCCCTCCACCGAATCCACCGAGATGAGTCCGTGGTGTTTCTCCACAAACAGGCGGGCATTGTAGAGCCCAAGACCGGACCCGCGATTGACCGGCTTGGTGGTGAAGAACGGATCGAAGATCTTCGCGATGTGGCGCGCCGGAATGCCGCATCCGGTGTCCTCGATCGCGACACCCACACACGGCGGACGCGGGATCGAGCCTGTTTCGAAGGACGCTGCACCCGGCACGACGGCCTCGTCGCGCTTCACAGTGGAAATGCGCAGAACGCCGCTGTCCGGCATGGAATCCACGGCATTGAGGATGAGGTTCAACGCCACTTGGCGGAACTCAACCGGGTCGGCGAACACCGGCAGCGGCTGCGGGGCGTAATGGACCTCCACGCGAATGTGGCGCGGAATAAGACGGCGGGTCAGCTCCACGAGGTCCCGCGACAGCTCATTGAGATCGTGATATCCGCGCTCGCCAATGCGTCCCTCATGAAGTTGGAAGATGCGGCGGACCAGCTGGCTCGCGGCAAGGGCGTTGCGCTGGACCAGGCTGATGCTCTGGAGGCGCGGATCCTCGGGCGGCAGCTGGAGCTGGATGGAATCGGCAAGAGAGTGGATGCCCGCGAGGATATTGCTGAAGTCGTGGGCAAGCCCCATCGTGATGGTGGCCAGCGTCTCCTTCCAGGCTGCGCCCATGAGACGCTTTTCCGCGATCGCCTGGCGCGAGATATCCACCCACACGCCTTCATAGCCGATCAATACCCCGCTGGTCGTCCGGACCGGCTCGCGGTGTTCGAAGACGTAGGTGACGCGCCCGGTTGCTGAATTGCGCACCCGGAAGCTGCTGACCGTGGGCTCCCCGGCGGCGGCGCGGCGAATCTGGTGCTCCAGGTCCTGCACATCCGCCGGATGAATCACCTTCCAAAACAGTCCCGGCTCATTGGTCCACTGTTCGAGGGGAATCCCCGTGAGTTCCGCCAGCCGGGGGCTGGCGAAGTTGAAGCCCATGTCGGACCTCTGGTTGAAAATAACGCCAGGCCAACGCCGGATCAGCTGCTGCAACTGCGATTCGGTCTGCAGGAGCCGCAACGCCAGTCCATGTTCGCGGCCCGGTTCACCGGCCGTCTCACGGAGCCACTCTCCCGATTCGGAATCGTCGCCGGGGGGCAGGCATTCCGATACATGAACAAACGTGGTGTCACTGAGTCGGGAAAGGGACACCCGGAAGCATCGGGCTCTGGGTACGGATCCGGTCTGGAGAAGGAGTTCCCCAAACTCCATGCCGCCCGCCTCCCAATCCTGGAAGTGGCGGACCCATTCGGGATTTGCTTCGCCCAGAAGGCCGGCGAATTCGCGACCTTCAAGACCTTCACGCAGACCGGAAAACCAACCTGCAAAGGACTGACTCGCCCGGACGATGCATCCCGCACCGTTGAGCACGGCCATTCCGCCTTCCAGCCAGCCACCCAGTTGTATGCCGCCTGATCCCAAAAGAGAGCCTTCCATTGCCGACCCCGGAACGTTCCCGGAATGCAGCCGACCCGCCGGATCCGCCGGCGGGCAAAGCTGGTTGGCATTCACGTGAACGCGAGCGGGGTACAAGCCGCCGTTGCAGATTCATTCCCGGGCTTCGTCCTGAGGCCAGGGGAACGAAAGGGCGCCACGATTGAACTGAGAATTCCCGCGGACCCCACCGTTGAATCAGGCGGAAGTCTCCCACACCGAGGTGCTTCGGGCAACGTAAGATCGTTGTAGGCGCGATAGGTTGCGCCGGGATTGCTGAAGGCCGTCACGTTCCGATTCGGCAATGCGGCGGACCGAGACGAGCAGGTCGAGATTGGTGCGCTCGAGCCGGCGGATCGGCTCCAGATTGGCGAATCGTCCGCTTGGCACCCGTGACCGGGCAAGATCGAGCAGCGGCTGCAGCGTCCGCTTGGAGGCCTGCAACTCCCCCAACCGGGCCCAGTCGGCCCGGCGGATGGCATCGCCCTCGCGGACCGTCAGCTCCAACCAGCGTTCAAGCAATGCATCCACGGCGGTGACCTCATCTCCAGGACACGGCTCAGCGGAGTGCGGGAGCGGGGATTCCTGCGGCGGCATCGGAACGGGGCCCTTGGAGGGCGGTGGCCCAGGCCTCACGAAGCGACGTCAAACGGTCGATCACTTCGCGAATGCCAGTCGGGGTCTTGTGAAGATTGCTTTCGGTCAGGCGCCATTCGAAATAGTGGTACAGCCTGCGCAGCGTGCTCGCCAGCTCGCCGCCCCCCTCCATGTTGAGGGAGTTGTCGAGCTCCCGGATGATGTCCTGGGCGCGAACGATGTTGTTGTTGATCGTCGAGTTCTGCTCCCCGGGATCATCCATATCGAATCCCTTGAGCGAGCACTCGAGGAACCGGATGGCTCCATCGTACAGCATCAGCACCAGCTGCCCGCGCGAGGCGGTCTGCAGCGAGACCTGACGGTAGGACTGCCAAGGTTGCCGGGAGTGGAGCATGTAGCGAAAAGCGAAAACCGGTATCGGATCAAAACGTCGTCAGGCCGCCTGCTCGTCCTCGTGGGCCGAAAGCCGGCCGGAGAGCAGCGTGGACACCTTCTTCAGAACGGCGGCCGGAGGGTAGTCGCCACCAGATTCGGCAAGCGTCTGACGAAGGCGGTCAACCTGACCTGAACGCACTTCCGGTTCGGCGACCAGCGCATCCTGCAACGCCTGGCTGCCAGGGAAGCTCGCAGCTGCCTCTTCAGGATCAGCGGCGGCACGACGGGGGGTACGGACTCCCGCGGTTCCCGCGGGTGCCACGTTAGTGGAGGATCGAATTTCCATAGGGCTAAGCTTTGATTGATTCCTCGAGCCCCCGCACAGGGCCCACTGAAGGCATCGGATGACCGCAGGGAAAACTTAATGATTTTTTTGTCTAACGGGACGGGAGGGTTCCAAAAAGCGCGCTGAGTGAATAGCGGGCGAACCGACCAGGGGAACCCAGAATGGATCGGGAGTCGGCCAGGGCCGGAGCCGCGCCGGAGCGGCTGGACTCATAGCGTCGGGCTGCGTTTTGCACGGCGGTTTCACCGGAATCGAAGACCTCGTCCGCGGCCCAAATGGACCCCTGAGTGTTGCACTCCACCAGTTTCATCCGCCATCCCACTGCCGGCGGCGGATACGGACGGTACTGGGTGACCCGTGTAAAGAGCACGGCTTCACAGGCAAAAGCATCCCGAAGACGGGTCAGCGTGTTGGTCGGAATCAGCTGCTCCATGGCGAGCTCCCGTTGTCCGGTGAGGCCTGAAAGGCGCTCGGGCGTCACCAAAACCACCTCAAACCGCCCGGAACGTTGAAGCTCCTCAGCAACGATGGGTGCCAGGGTTTCGCCGGCGGTCTGGAGTTCCAGGCTGTGACGATCGGCCACCACCGGAAGAACTGCCACGCGACGGATGGTCGCGGGCAGATTCGTCGAGGCGCGAAAGACATTGGTGACCCGATATTCGGGCCCCACAATCGCATCCTCCGACCGGATGGCGGCGCATCCAGCACCCCACACCAGAACCCAGAGTCCCAGCAGAACTCCCCCCAGTTTCCAGGCCCGGTCAACGGAATGGGGCCCTGTTTTCCACGGCTTCATGCAAACGTCTTTTGAATGTAGGCCAGCTGCTGGTTGATGTTGGCCTGCGCCGTCTCCATGGCGAGAAAACTCTGGGTCAATCGATCGCTATTCGCCGTCACCATCTTTTCCAAATTGGCGATCTGGGTGGTGATGTCGGTCGACTGCTTGGTCAGCCGCGATTGGCGATCCACCAGCGTGCCGACGATGTCACCTCCATCCCCAATGGTATTGTTCAGGTAGGTGTTGAACTTGGTCGCAATGCCGCTGGTCCCGTCGGTGAACAGCTTTTGAATCGCCGCAAGATTTCCGGACAGGGCGGTGTCGAGCTTGGTCGCGTCGCTCGTGGTGAGCAGATTGTTGTCACCCGAGGTATCAATTCCCAGGTCGGCCAGCCCCGCCACCGTGCCTGAGCCAAAGCGCGCCCCCACCATCGTCCGCAGGCTGCGCGACAGTTCGTAGCTGGTGGTATCACCGGAAAGCAGCGACGCCGTCACCTTTCCCGTCGAATCGGTGGTGGATTGCGTGTTGCGGTCGATGACGTTCTGCAC
>CANGMO010000159.1 GCA_947454295.1 Verrucomicrobiota bacterium
CAATCGGCGCCATGGCTTCGATTTCTTCAGCATCGGTGGCGGTATCGGGATTGTTTACAATCCGGCGCTGGCCAGCGGCGATCCCGCCTGGTGGAACACTCCTGCCGGCCGGAAGGTGCTCACACCCGAACGCTACGCCGCGACGCTCCTGCCGCTGTTGAAGCCGCTGGGGTTGAAGATTCTTCTCGAACCAGGCCGCTTCATTACCGGCAACGCCGGCGCGCTGGTGACCCGCGTGGAGTTCATCAAGAAGACCGGGAAGAAGAACTTTGTGATCGTGGATGCGGCGATGAACGACCTCATCCGCCCGGCCTTCTACGACAGCTATCACGAAATCGTGCCGCTCCGCCGCTCGCGGGGAGCCACGGTGTCCTCCGACGTGGTGGGGCCCATCTGCGAGTCCGGCGACTACTTCGCCAAGGATCGTCCGCTTCCCAAGGTGGGTGAGGGTGACTTCCTCGCACTGCTCAGCGCCGGCGCGTACGGATCGGTCATGGGCAGCACCTACAACAGTCGCCCGCTGGCCGCCGAAATTCTCGTCAACGGATCCAAGTCCGCCGTCGTGCGGCGCCGGCAGACTGTCGAGGAAATCTGGGCCAACGAGCAGCCGGCCCCGTGGCAGGCAGCCCGCAAGGCGCGCCGCTAGCCTGAAGGGGGCAGGGGACCGCACCCCTTTGGGCCAACCTGCTGGGATTCCGGCAGGTTGGCCTTTTTGTTGGGGGCCGAACCGCCACGGAGGCCGGCGGTTTGACCGCATTTGACAGGGCTGTTACAACCGGTCAGCCAATGAAGAAAACCTCTGGAGCCGCCAAGAAGCCAAAATACTGTCGCATCCTGCTGAAACTCAGCGGCGAAGCGCTGGGCGGGGAGGCGGGGTTTGGCATCAATCCCGAGGCCGTTCACGACATGGCCCGTCAGGTCAAAGAGGTCCAGGAACTGCAGGTCGAAGTGGTGATCGTGGTGGGCGGCGGGAACATCTTCCGCGGCCTCCAAGGCAGCGAGAAAGGCATCGAGCGGGCCACGGGCGACTACATGGGCATGCTGGCGACCGTCATCAACGCTCTCGCGCTCCAGGACGCCCTGGAAAAACTCGGCGTGCACACCCGCGTGCTGAGCGCCATCACCATGACCCAGATTGCCGAGCCCTTCATCCGACGTCGGGCCGTCCGCCATCTCGAAAAGGGACGCGTGGTCATCTTTGCCGCCGGCACTGGCAATCCGTTCTTCTCCACCGATACCGCCGCCGCGCTCCGGGCGAATGAAATCAACGCCGAGGTCGTCCTCAAGGCAACCAAGGTGGATGGCATCTACGACAAGGATCCCAAGAAACACAAGGATGCCCAGCGTTACACCCAGATCAGCTACGCCGAGGCGCTCCAGAAGCAGCTCAAGGGCCTGGATGCCGCCGCGTTTGCTCTCTGCCAGGACAATCGCATGCCGATTATCGTCTTCGACTTCTTCAAGCCCCACAACCTCATGCGCGTGGTCATGGGCGAGCCGGTGGGCACGATTGTTACCGGCTGATCGCACCGCGCGTTTTCCACTCCATCCCCTCACTTCCCATGTCCATCGAAGAAATCCTGTTTGAAACCGAGGAGAAGATGCTCAAGACCGAAGAGCATGTGGTCTCCCAGTTCACCGGCGTGCGTACCGGCAAGGCCAGCCCGTCGCTCATCGAAAACGTGATGGTGGAGGCCTACGGCTCCCACATGCGCCTCAAGGAGCTCGCCACCATCTCGGCACCCGAGTCCCGGATGCTGATGGTGCAGCCCTTCGATGTGAGCAACATCAAGGCGGTGGAAAAGGCCATTCAGTCCGCCAACCTGGGTCTCAACCCGGCCACTCAGGGCAAGTTTATCCGCATCGTTCTTCCTGATCTCAGCGCCGAGCGACGCCAGGAGTTTGTGAAGATCTGCAAGAAGATGTCCGAGGATGGCCGCGTGGCGGTGCGCAATGAGCGCCGTCAGGCCCTGGAAGCGCTCAAGAAGGCCAAGAACGATGGTGGCGTGTCCGAGGATGACATCGAGACCGCGGAAACCGAGGTGCAGAAGCTCACCGATCAGTGCATCAAGAAGATCGACGAGCACCTCGCCCACAAGGAAAAGGAAATCCTGACCGTGTAAGCCCTCAGGGGCGCGGAACGGAATCAGGCCTGGGGGCGCTGACGCTGACGGCGCCGCCACGCGTGGAGTCCGGCCGCTGCCGGCAGCGCTCCCCAGATCCAGGCGGGGACCGAGGCTTCCGGGACCACGCTGTCGATCCATTGCAGATTGCTGGAAATGCGCGTGGCCACCCACTCGGCCGGGATGTCCTGAACGGAATCCGGAATGCTGCCGAAACCGTTCAAATATAGGCCGCCCGCATCGAACACCGCGGCTTGAAAACTCGTGCCATCGAGCGGCGTGAAGCGCCAGCCGGTGACCACCCCGTAGTTCAATCCGGCCAGTTTCCAGACGCCGCCGTCCTGCACGAATACGCCGCCACCGCTGTCGCCCACTGAAAGCGTGGCTTCCTCCGCCAGTCCGCCGCCCGTGGTGCTGTCCCCTGGCGCGGAGATCCGGTCGAAATTCGCGGCCAGCACACTCCCCAGGCCCTGCGCCGAAAGATCCTCGACCCCCGACACGACATTCTGACCCCAGCGCATCTGGTTGTCGGTCGCGCCCCACTGCCAGCCGCGGAGTGACGTCGGGGAGGCTCCTGGGACGTCCACCGGATCCCCACGCTGGGTGCCGCGTCCAAAGACCGTGAGGGTCTTTCCCTCCTCGTCCGAGCCCCGGTAGAGCGGGGCCCAGGTGTGGAACGGGTGGTCCACCTTGAAGATCGCCAGATCGGTGTCGGGACTGCGCCAGCTGGCGGTGGTGGTGTACAGTTCCCCCTGATACGAAATCACGTCGCCAACGCCGCCGGCCACGTGGCGCGCCGTGATCATGTAGTCCGCACCGATGGGGGTGGCGAGCGCATTGCCGTACTGGATTTGCCATTGCCAGCCGCTGCTATTGCCAGGATCGGTGGTGTTGTGGGACGGATCTCCAGTGCCGTAGAAGATCAAGCCCCAAGCCGGCAGGGCGGATATCCAGAAGGCGGCCAGCAGGACCCGGCGTCCCAGGGGAAGGGGATGATTCGGAGCCACGCCCCTCGATACCTGTCTCGGCCTCGCACCACAAGTGTGGAAGGTGCGAAGGAGTTGCCAAGCGAACGGGCTCTGGCCCACCTTTGACGGCGTTCGTTCCACCCAACGCCCGCGTTCCGAATCGAAACTCGGACCGACACCCCGACTCCTGCATGCACCTGACTTGGTTTGACTGGGCCATCGTCGCCGCCTATTTCGCCATCAATCTTGGCATCGGCCTCTGGTACCGCCGCAAGGCCACCGGATCCACCGATGAGTTTTTTGTGGGCGGCCGCAATGTCTCCTGGTGGTTGGCCGGCACCAGCATGGTGGCCACCACCTTTGCCGCCGATACGCCGCTTGCCGTCACTGGCATCGTGGCGGCCAATGGCATCGCGGGGAACTGGGTGTGGTGGAACATGCTCCTCAGCAGCATGCTCACCGTCTTCTTCTTCGCCAGGCTCTGGCGTCGCGCGGGCGTGCAGACCGACGTGGAGTTTGCCGAGCTGCGCTACAGCGGGCCGCCGGCGGCGTTTCTACGCGGATTCCGGGCACTTTACCTCGGGCTTCCCATCAATTGCATCATCCTGGGCTGGGTGAATCTCGCCATGGTGAAGATCCTGATGATGATTTTCCCCGCGCTTACCACCAAGCTGAGCGCCCTCATGGTGGTGTTCGCCATCATGGGCGTCACGGCCCTGATCTCAACGCTCTCCGGTCTCTGGGGGGTGCTGGTAACCGACCTGTTCCAGTTCGTCCTCAAGATGGGCATGGTCGTCGTGCTGGCCATCTTCTCGGTGCGGGCCGCCGGCGGCATGGGGCCGATGATGGAAAAACTCCGCGCCCTGGACGCCACGCGGGGCGGCACTGGATCCATTCTGTCGTTCATGCCGGATCTGGACTCGGCCTGGATGCCGATGATCACCTTCTTCGTCTATCTCGGCGTGAACTGGTGGGCCACCTGGTACCCCGGCGCCGAGCCCGGCGGCGGCGGCTACGTGGCCCAGCGCATCTTCAGCGCCAAGGACGAACGCCACTCCTTGCTCGCCACCCTGTGGTTCAGCATCGCGCATTACGCCATCCGTCCCTGGCCTTGGATCCTCACCGCTCTGGCGTCGCTGGTGCTGTATCCCACCCTGAAGGACAAAGAGTCTGGTTTTGTGAAAACCATCATCGATCCCGCTGTGTTCCCGCCGGCGCTGGCCGGGGTGATGGTGGCCGCCTTCGCCGCGGCGTACATGTCGACGGTGGCCACGCAGCTCAACTGGGGCGCGTCGTACCTGATCAATGACTTCTACCGCCGCTTTGTGTCCCCCGGACGCGCGGATGCCCACTACGTGAAGGCCGGACAGTGGGCGACCCTTGGCCTGATGATCTTTTCCTGCGGCGTGACCTACTACCAGGACTCCATCTCCGGGGCGTGGAAATTCCTCATGGCCATCGGCGCCGGTACCGGCAGCGTGTTCATCCTCCGGTGGTTCTGGTGGCGCATCAACGCGTGGAGTGAGGTGTCCGCCATGCTGACCTCGTTCGTCGTTTCGATGATTCTCCAATTCGGATTGAAATGGAACACCGAGGATCCCCGCGCCTTCGCCTGGACGGTGCTGGTGACCGTGTTGTGCTCCAACGTGGTGTGGCCGGTGGTGACCCTCCTCACGCAACCGGAGAAGGAATCAGTTCTGCTCGCCTTCTACCGCCGGGTCCGGCCCGCCGCGGCGCTCTGGGGCCCGATTGCGCGCAAAGCTTCCGATGTGCGTCCGCCTACCGATGGTGCCGCCAATCTGCGTGACTGGGTGGCCGGGTGCGTGATGATCTACCTGACCCTTTTCGGCACCGGAAAAATCATCTTCGGCGACACCACCGGTGGCCTGGTGCTCCTGGTGATTGCTGCGGTGGCCGGTGGGCTGGTCTATTGGGATCTCAGCCGGCGCGGCTGGAAGGTGTTCGACGACGAAGGCGGATCCTCGAAGTAACCCGCATCGCGATCACTCCCTGCCCGGGTTGGCGCTCCGGTCGGCTGCCATCCGGCGGTTGAACGCCACGCAGTCGGCGTACCGAACTCCGGTGCCTCCGAACAGGTCGAGCGCGCTGCCAATGGTCAGGTCGATCCGCCCGCGTCCCAGGCGCTCAACGGCCTCCAAATCCTCCAGTGATTTTGCACCACCCGCATACGTGCAGGGCAGGGGAGAACCGTCCGCGAGCTGCGCCACCAGCTCGGTGTCAATGCCACGGCAGAGTCCTTCAACGTCCACGGCATGAATCAGGAACTCCACGCACCAGGTTGACAACGTTTGCAAGGTGTCGCGGGTGACGCGGAGGTTGGTGAACTTCTGCCAGCGATCGGTCACCACAAAGTACTCCCCGTCGCGTTTCCGGCAGCTGAGATCGAGTACCAGCCGCCCGCGCCCGACCCGGTCGTGCAGTGTCTTCAGCCGGTCCCAATCCAGCCGTCCGTCCCGGAAGACCCAGGAGGTGACAATGACGTGTGAGGCGCCCGCCTCCAGCCATTGCGGGGCGTTGTCGGCCGTAATGCCGCCTCCGATCTGCAATCCCCCTGGCCAGGCCGCGAGGGCCTCACGGGCGGCGGTCTCATTGCCCGGTCCCAGTTGGATCACGTGACCGCCCAGCAGGGCATCGCGGCGATATTGTTCCGCAAACCACCCTGCGGCTCGCTCCGAGACGAAGTTGGTTTTCACGCCACTGCCATCGTCGGTGAGGGTGCCGCCGACGATTTGCGTCACCCGTCCGTCACGAAGGTCAATGCACGGTCGAAACATGGGGCCATCCTGAGGTCGGAGCCGTCGCGGCACAAATTTTTTGCCAGTCCGCGTTCCGGTGCTCACGATTTGCGCCAGTGACCAAACCGCTCGCCGTTGTCTTTTACGAGTCC
>CANGMO010000160.1 GCA_947454295.1 Verrucomicrobiota bacterium
CTCGATCCCTCAACGCCGGACGAAAACGGCATTGTGGTCGGCGGTCCCCCCGCGCCGGTTCGCGTTCAGCTGGCGGTGATCGACACCGCCGTCCGACTGGGAACCCGCGAGGCCTCCACGCCCCTGTTCCAGCGCCTGACCCAGACCAACACGCCCGCTGAGGTGCGTCGCGCAATTGTGGCGGGACTCGCGGAACTGCGCGCCGCGCAGGCAGGCGACGCGATCCGCCTCGCCCTCGGCGATGCAGATCCGGGAATGCGTACGGCAGCCGTGCCCTATCTGGATCGCCTTGAGGGTGCGGACGCCCTTCGCATTCTGGGCGACCTGATTCAGGAAGCGGCCATCCGTCCCGGCGGCGGCACGCCTCCGTCCATCGGCACCATTCGAACCGCCCAGGCGGCTCTCAAGGCACTGCGTTCCCAGGTCGGTGATGATGGCGATGCGCTGGCCCGGAGCGCCTACCAGCGTCTGCAGCGCGGCGAACTTCCGCCGGAACTGGAACTCGACATCGTCCAGGCCGCGGAAGGACGCAGCGATCCCCAGCTGCGCACCGCCCTCGCCAGTCGCTTCAATGCCGGACAGTCGGGTTCCACGACCGCCCGCTGGCTGGCCACGCGCTTGGGTGGCGACTCCACCCGTGGCCGCGATGTCTTCTTCAACCACCCCGGGGTTCAGTGCTCCCGCTGTCATCAGGCCTGGGGCGCCGGCGGAACGGTTGGCCCCAAACTCGACGGCGTCGGCAAGCGGCTAACCCGCGACGATATTCTGGAAAGCATCGTGGCACCCAACGCGAAAATCGCAGCGGGATTCGAGACGGCGGTTCTGACCCTGAAGGACGGCCGAACGCTGACCGGGAGGGTGAAGAACGAAACGGCGGCCTCGCTCATTTTGGAGACCACCGACGGTGAAACCGGAGCCCCTGTGGAGGAATCGATCGAAGTCACCAAGATCACCGAGCGGGAACGGGGACTCAGTCCGATGCCGGAGGGCCTGACCGCAATGCTCACCCCGTTCCAGCTGCGGGACCTGATCGAGTTTCTCTCCAACCTGAAGTGATGCCGCAGCCGTTCTCAAATTCCCCGTCCCAGCGGACCCGCCGTGGCTAGATCAGTCGGGACTGCGCGGGCGTCAGCGGCTTCAACCCCAGCTTCTTGTAGCTGCGATCGCTCGCGGTGCGGCCCTGAGGCGTCCGGTTCAGATACCCTTCCATGATCAGGTAGGGTTCGTACACCTCCTCAAGGGTGTCGGGCTCTTCGCCAACCGCCACAGCCAGGGAGTTCAATCCGGCAGGGCCGCCGCCGAACTTCACGATGAGGGTCTCAAGGATCCGCTTGTCCATTTCGTCGAGACCGTTTTCATCAATCTCCAGAATGGCCAGGGCCTGATCCGCCAGCGCCCCGGTGATGCGTCCGTCGCCGCGCACTTCGGCAAAATCACGCACGCGACGCAGCAGGTTGCCGGCGATTCGCGGCGTTCCGCGGCTGCGGCGGGCGATTTCCATAGCGCCATCCGCCTCGATCGACACCCCCAAGAGCCGGGCCGCCCGCAGCAGGATGGTCTGGATTTGTGCCGCCTCGTAGTAGTCGAGCCGCTCGCGAATGCCGAAACGGGTCAACAGGGGCGCACTGAGCAGGCCGCTGCGCGTGGTTGCAACGATGAGAGTGAATCTGGGCAGATTCAGGAGGACGCTCCGGGCGTTGGGCCCCTGGTCGATGATGATGTCCAGTTTGAAGTCCTCCATCGCTGGATAGAGATACTCCTCGATGGTCTTCTGGAGTCGGTGGATCTCGTCGATGAAGAGGACGTCGCCTTCCTCCAGGTTGGTGAGCAGGCCGGCGAGATCGGCGGCCTTTTCGATGGTCGGGCCGCTGGTCGTCTTGAGTCCGGCCCCCATGGCCTTCGCAAGAATGTTGGCAATGGTGGTCTTGCCCAGGCCGGGCGGGCCGCTGATGAGGATGTGATCCAGGGCCTCCTTGCGACGCCGGGCCGCCTCGACCGCGATCTCGAGCCGCTCCTTCACCTTGGCCTGCCCGGTGAAGTCCTGAAACGCCGAGGGGCGCAGCGTCTGTTCGAGCGCCGCGTCGGGCTTTGTCAGGACATCAGAAACCAACCGGTCAGCCATGCGGCGGAGAGCATGGGGAGCGCAGGCGCGAATGCAAGTGGCGCGCCGCAGCGGGCGAACTCACTCGATTCGAATTCGGTAGAACCGGGTTGCATCCGGGGTTGCGGTCGTATCGGCAAACGCGTTGCGGGGAGGGGTCGCCCGAATGCCGGTGCCGACCGCGGTAAAGGGCCCGTTCACAGAGTCCGCACGCTCGACGGCATACGTTTGATCCGCCTTCGAATACCAGATCAGCGACACCCCCGCGTTTGAGAAGGGAGTACCCGCCAGCGCGACCCGAAGGGGCGACGCCGGGTCCAGCGGATCCGTCCCCGCCAGGTACTCGTCCAGGTCAGAGATCCCATCCTGATCGGCGTCGGTCGATCCATCGTGGCTCAGGTCCCCGAACGTCGCCAACTCCCACACGTCGGGAATGCCGTCACCGTCGACGTCATCGGTGGAGAGATCCAGTCGGACAATGTCGTGGTGTTTTCCGGCGGCGTTGTGCTGATGCACGATCAGGGCGCGCGGCGGATTCGCCGTGGTGAATCCCTGTGCCGCGGCGAGCGACCGGTTGACATCGAAGCGCACCGAGGTGCCGTCGTTGGACAAGACCGTTGGCCGCACCGAATAGGCCGTGCCATCCACGACCGGCGCTGCAGCGTCGAAGGTCACCCACGACGATGTGTCGTTGAAGTCGCCGCGCGTGATCGCCCGGTACCGAAAGCGTGTCTTGGTTTCGGAAAGACCGATGTCCGCGGCGAGAACCGAGTGGATCATCACACCATTCAGAAACGGGACGGAGTCGGCAAACTCGGGGGTCAGCGTGGAAATCGAGTTGAACAACAGTTCCGACTCCAGGTTGCTGAACGTCGTCGACTCATCGCGAACCACCGTCTCAAACGCATCGGTGGAGTCCGAGTAGCTATCCACATCCCCTGCCCCGTAGGTTCCGGAATTGGCGTTGATGAGTGTGTAATCCGCCTTCGAGTCACCGTTCAGATCAATCTCGATGTCGAAGTCGTTCTCACCTCGATTGGGGCTCAGCCAGGATCCCATCGTCACCATGGCGAAATGAAGCCGGGTCAGGGCGATCGTCCCGACGTGGAGCCGGTCACTCGCCACCCCCAGGGCGACCAGGTCCGTGGCCGCGCGGAGGTCGGAGTAATTCCCCGTCGAAAGACTCAGGCCGAGCTGAAACACCGAGACCAGCGGATGCGCCGGATTCGAAGTACCGCGCACCGGCAGAGTCAGCTGCACCGAGTTCCCGGCGGGAACGCCAAGCCGCGTGACGGTCGTATTAAGAGCCGAGGGTGCCCGGGCAATGGAGTGCCAGGGTACGTGCACGCTGAAATCCGCGGCATGAAACCAGAGTTCGCCGCTGGATTCAGGAATCTGCTGACGGAGCACGCCGCTTTGGTTGGTCGGCGAAGAGCGGTCGATGGCCTGCTTGAACCGGGTCGGATCCGCCGAATAGATGAGATCAACCGCGGCGGTGCCGTGGGGATCGACGCTGATCGACGGCACTGAGGGTGTGACCGTCACCCCGGCATCCACGACGGTGTTACTGTTGACGACCCGGAATTGGACGACTCGATCGCTGTAGTTCGTAAGCTGGAGCGTGCGGGTCACGGTAACTGGCGCGGTGACCTCGCGGCTTCCGAAGGCGATCGACACCCGCCCATCGCTCGCCACCACCCGCGCCGCCACCGGCAGCGCAGCAGCACGGTCCACCTGGATGCGTCCGGCCCCGGTCCGTGATTCCGGATAAGGATTCCCCGAACCATCACGCGTCGCGACCGCCGTGTTCATGAGCGCGGCCTTCAAGTCTTCAACCGACCATTCGGGATGAAGTTGCCGCAACAACGCCGCGGCTCCGGCCACCTGCGGGCTGGCCATCGACGTGCCGGAATAGGAGATACCCAGCGTCCCGGAACCCGCCTTCGCGGAGATGATTCCCACACCCGGGGCGGCCACGTCTGGTTTGAGCCGGTTGCTGCGGTACACGGGCCCCCTCGAGGAGGTGGAATCGAGCTGATCGGCGGCACTGAGATCCCGCATCGTGTACTTCGCGGACAGGGTCACGGCCATTCCCTCCGAAAGATGCGAACGCAGCAAAAGTCCGGTGACCCGCGACACCATCACCCCCGGAATGGAAACCGTTCCCGCGCCGGTGGTGCCCATCACAATCGGCGGGCCGTCGACGTTGTTAACCATGATCACCGCAATCGCCCCGGCCGACTTTGCCCGATTGAGCTTGTCGAGAAACAGGCAGTCACCCCGATCCATGAGGACGATCTTTCCGCGCAGGTCCCCGAGGTTCGTGAACGCGGAGCATCCATCAGCGGGAAGCGCCGCCACCAGCTGTGCAGATCGTTCGCCCAGGCTGAGCAGACTGGCGGTGAAGCTGCCCTCAATGGCTGGATAGAATCCGGCGATGACGGATGGAGCGGTCACCTGAATGGCTCCACCAAATCCGTCGTTGCTGTTGGCCACCGTGATGGCCCGGGGAGCGAGGCCCGGATTCCCGGCAATGTAGGCCGTGTCGCCATCGTTGCCCGCCGAAATGGTGACCACGCATCCCAGACGTACCAACCGATCCACCGCCTTGAGTTCCACATCGTTGGTGTTGTCGTCACCGAAGTAGGATCCGAGCGACAAATTGGCCACGTCGGCGGGATGCGTGAGGTCGCCGCGCTGGTCCGGATCTGCGGCCCAGTCCAATCCGCTCGGCACCGCATCCGTCGTCCCTTCGATGTTCCCACCAAAGACCTTCACCGCATAGAGCACCGCCCCGGGCGCCACCCCCGGTGCCACGCTGAAGCCGGAAACATCCAACGTCCCGTCATACGTGCCCGAGTAGGATTTGCCGTCGGTGGTCACGCCCAGTCCCGCGGCGATGCCCGCCACGTGGCTTCCATGGCCGTGGCCGGCCCGATCGATCGGATCCGGATCCGGATCCGGATTCGGAGACCCCACGACGCCGCTGGAATCGTAGGAATCGCCAACCAGATCGGTACCGCCAATCACCTTCGCGGTAGGAAATGTCCCGGGCTCGATGGTGGTGGGATCATTGGTGCTGAACGCATCGAGCGTCCCCGTACCCCCAAAATCCGCATGTGTGTAGTCGATGCCGGAATCGATGATGGCGATCCGAACGCCCTCGCCCGTGGCAGCCTTGACGGCGCCCCACACCGCCGGTGCACCGATCCAGGCAGCGCTCGCGGTGGAAGTCGGATGGTAATGGTGAGCCCGCTGAACCCGGGTGACGCCGGGGATGGAGGCGAGGCTCTGGATTTGGGATTCGGGGACCAGCACCCGGATTGCATTCACCAGCCGGGACAGCCGGCCAATCACCTGGGCATGGAACGGTGCAAGCCGGGCTTCCACCGCATCCTGCTCCTCCCGGATCGCCTGCAATCGCGACGCAGCCGGAAGCGCCGCGGGCAAGCCGCGGTGGGCCTGAGCGGTGCCGCCGGGTTCGGGAAACTGGCTCTCAAACAGGCTGGGGCCGGTGAGTTCGAGATAAACCGACACGACCGGCTCGGCCACCAGGCGGGAGGTGCCCAACGAGACCAGGGCAGCCGCGAGACCGATCCACACCCACCGCTTCAAGAACGTGACCATGATGAGATTTCCATCAAACGACTTCACTTCGGAGGCTCCCAAGACATCCGGAGGTTGGAGGGATGGAGTGGGGAACCGTACGCAGGCGACCTGCCGGGAGGCAAATCCAAGCACAAGGGCTGCCATTCACCCCGATCCGGCGGGATACGGTTCGGGAATTGCCACCCGGGGCACCCCCACGACATGGTTCTGACCGCCTGCCCGCCACCCAGTTTCACACTGCACTGAATTTCCATCCAATGTCGTCCCAGCCCGCCTCCCC